>DASPXQ010000208.1:0-19849 GCA_035637195.1 Thermoplasmata archaeon
GTTGTCGGCGACCGTCGGGAGCCCGGAAGAGGTCGCCGCATTCCTCGGTGGAGTCGGCCGAGACGTTGAAGTCATCCGCGTTCGAATCCCGAAAGGCCTGCGGATCCGGGTGGAGATGCCGGCACCTTCGAAGGGCGACACCGAGATCTCGGAACGTCTGCGGGTGCAGGTCGGTCAGGCGACGGCGCTACGCCGCTGCTATGAGCTCATCAAGGAACACGCCTCCACCCTGTTCTTCGTCAACACGCGCGACACGGCAGAGTTCCTCTCGTCTCGGTTGGCGGCGTGGTACCAAGATCCGACGATCGGCGTGCATCACGGCAGCTTGTCGAAGGACGTCCGGGTGCAGATGGAGGACGACTTCAAGGCGGGGACCCTGCGCGCCCTCGTGTGCACTTCCTCCCTCGAGCTCGGGATTGACGTCGGGGGCGCGGATTTCGTGCTCCAGTACAACTCGCCCCGGGAGGTGTCCCGGCTCGTGCAGCGGATCGGCCGCTCGGGGCACGGCGTCGGCGAGGTCTCCGACGGCGTGATCCTCGCCACCCACGAGGACGACGTCTCGGAGGCGTGCGCGATCGCGCGTCGCGCCCTCGCCGAGGAGATCGAGGCGCTCGTCGTGCGAAGGGACAACCGATCGGTGCTGGCGAACCAGCTCGTCGCGATCGCGGTGAGCGAGCGGTTCGCGTCCGCGGACCAGGCGTACGACACCATGAGGCGGAGCTGGCCGTTTCGCGACCTGAACCGCAAGGAGTTCGATGACGTCCTCGCGCAGCTCGCAGATCTTCGGATTCTCTGGTCCCGGGACGGCCGGCTCGGCCGGAGCTCGAACTCCCTCCCCTACTTCTTCGAGAACATCTCGATGATCCCGGACGTGCGGACCTACCGAGTAATCGATCTCTCCTCGCGTCGGGTCATCGGCACGCTCGACGAGTGGTTCGTCGCGGAGAACGCGAAACTCGGCCAGAGCTTCATCATGCGGGGCACCGCGTGGCGCTTCGTCGACTTCAAGGAGGACCACGTCCTCGTCGAGCCCGTCATGGAGATCGGCGACGTCCCTTCGTGGGTGGGGGAGGACATCCCCGTGCCGTTCGACGTCGCCCAGGAGGTCGGCCGAATCCGGCGGGAGAAGGATCTCTCCGCGTACCCGCTGAACGACCACGGCGTGACGACGTTCCTTGAGTACCTCGCGTCCGCCGGCGATGCGCCCCTTGCGACCGACCGCCGGATCACGATCGAGGCCGCGAGGGACGTGATCGTCGTGAACGCATGCCTCGGTTCGCGGGTGAACGAGACCCTGGGTCAACTCATCTCATCGCTCGTCAGCGCGCGGTTCGGGCAGAGCGTCGGGGTGCAGACGGATCCGTATCGAGTCGTCCTCGAAGTGCCGCGGTCCGTGAATCCGAAGCAAATCATCGAGATCCTCCAGCCCGAGGACCCGGACGCGCTCGAGCCGCTCCTGCGGGTGATCCTGAAGAACTCCGCGTTCCTCCGCTGGGCGTTCGTCTACGTCGCGAAGAAATTCGGGGCGTTGCGGCGGGATGTCGACTGGGAGAGCGTCTCGATCCCGCGGCTCTTGAAGACCTTCGAGAACACCCCGCTCTTCGAGGAGGTGCTCGACAAGGTCTTCTGGGAGCGGATGGACATCCCGCGGACCGTCGAGGTCCTGAAGCGGATCCGAACCGGGGAGATCGAGCTCGTCGTGACGAAGCCGACGCCGATCGGGCGGGCCGGGCTGGAGGGCGGCCGGCTCCTCGTCACCCCGTCGAGAGCGGACCATGCGACGCTCATGGCGGTCAAAGCCCGCCTTGAGAAGGAGACCGCGACGCTCCTCTGCCTCAGTTGCAAGATGATGTGGCGGGAGGGGGTGAAGGACCTCCCGGCGAAGATTCGCTGCCCGCGCTGCAGCGCGGTCATGATCGCCGTCGTCGCGCCGTACGAGAAGGAACGGATTGCGAAGCTCGACCTGGAAGGCGGTGACAAGGAGAGCCGGGCGAAGGCGAAGCGGCTCTTCACGAACGCGAGCCTCGTCATGGCGCACGGGCGCAAGGCGGTCCTCGCGCTCATGGCGCGAGGAGTCGGCGAGGACACGGCCGCCCGGATCCTCCGCGGCTACCACGAATCGGAGGAGGACTTCCTCCGGGAAGTGCTCGCGGCCGAGATCACGTACGCGAGGACGAAGCGGTTCTGGGACTGAGGGCATCGAAAACTTCCGGAACTAAGGGCGGAGTCCGACGGGCGTATGGACGGGAGGACCGTGACGCCCTGCCGGCCTCTCAGGGTGGGCTTGGGTGGAGGGTGGGGGGACCCGAGGGGTTCCAGTCGACGGGCCCGGTTGGCCTCCCCGATTACTGGATGTGGCCCGTTTCCGGAAGCGGTCGTCGAAGTGCCTATGCCAGTATATAATGATTATTGCGGTCCGTCCGCTTTTCTTTGGCTCCATTTCGGCGTCGGAACACGCGGCTTCCGCCGCCCGATCGGCGGAGCGGCCCGTCCGTTCGGCCGCAGGCCGCAGGAGCCGTCGAGATTCTCTCATCCGGGGAACCCATGACGATACGTTTATCGGATGCGCGCTCGTCGTGCGACCGGATCTCCTGTGTCGGACGAGCCGAGCGTCCCCTGTCCGGTCTGCGGAGCGTTGAACCCCGAAGACCTCGAGAACTGCGGCGCCTGCGGGTTTGCCTTGAAGGAGTCCGGTTCTGGCGAGCGGGTCGACGCGCTCTTAGAGGACGTCCTCGATCTCTCGACGGGCCCTCCCGCTCCCGCGGCGTCCGACCCGTCGGAGGTCGATGAGCCGGACGACATCGACCAGGAGGTCGCGGAGCAGCTGTTCGACTCGCTCCTAGTGGAAATCCAGCCTTCCGAGCACGATGGCCCGGCGGAGGACGCGGTCGGTTCGCCGCCGACCCAGCTCGCGGAATCCACCCCGCAGGACTTCGGCGGCGTGGAGCGGGTGCCCGTCCTCGCGACGCCGGCGGAGACGGAGGGACGGAAGCTCACGCGGATCTCCGGTCGTATGATGGACCTGGTCACGCTCGGCGGCATCGCCGGCCTCGTCGGCGTCTTCGTCTACTTCCGGATGTATGCGAATCCGTTCGATCCCACGAACCTGCTCCCGCTGATCCTCTTCGCGACCGTCGCCGCCGCGAGCATGGCGGCGGGGGCGGCGTTGTTCCATGTCTCGAACAGCGAGGTCGCCCAAGGAGACCGCCTCGTGAAGTCCGGCCGGTATCAGGACGCGCTCGCCCACTACGAGCGGGCGATCCGGATCGTCCGTCGGCCCTCCTATGCGTGGACCTCCCGCGGGGTTGCAATGAAGTACCTCGGTCGGCTCGACGAGGCACTCCGGTGCCACGAGAACGCGATCCGGCTCGACGCGGAAAACGAGGTCGCCTGGTGCAACCTCGGCACCGTGTACTTCAAGAGGGGCGAGCTCGGCAAGGCCCTCGACTGCTACGACAAGGCGATCGCAATTCGGCCGCGGTACGCGATCGCTTGGAACAACAAGGGCGTCGTGTTCGCCCGCATGAACCGGTTCGCGGAGGCGGACAAGTGCCACGCCAAGGCGACGAAGCTTCGTCCGGAGTATGTGGCGGCGTGGCTCAATCGCGGCGAAGTGCTCGCCCGCCTCGGTTCGCGCGAGCAGGCGCAGCAGTGCCTCGAACGGGCGCGCTCGATTTCGAGGGGCGCGTCCGCACCCGCCTAGGCACGGCCGATCGCGAGGACGTAGATCTCGGGGCTGCGCGCGGACGAAGCGCTCGGCTTGACACCCTTGACGGCTTGGAAGTGCTCGCCCACGCGTCGAAGGAAGGCGGGATATCCGTCTCCCTGGAACACTTTCACGAGGAGCGCGCCTCCGGGTCGCAGGGATCGGATCGCAAAACCCAGCGCGGTGTCCGCGAGGTCGAGCCCTCGCGCGACATCGACCGCACGGTTCCCGCTCAACTTCGGGGCCATGTCGCTCAGCACGACGTCCGCGGGTTTCCGGAGGCGTTCGAAAAGTTCGCTGCGGATTCGCGGATCTGCGAAGTCGCCGCGCAGGAACTCGACGCCTTCGATCGGAGCCAGCCGAGTGACGTCCACGGCGATTACGCGTCCCGCAAGCCCGACACGCTCCCGCGCAATCTGAGACCACCCCCCCGGTGCCGCGCCAAGGTCAACGACGACATCGCCGTCTCGAAAGAGTCCGTAGCGGAGGTCGATCTGCGAGAGCTTGATCGCGGCCCGGCTGCGGTATTCCTGCCGCTTCGCGGCCCGGTAGAATCGGTCGTGCTTGTGCGCTTTGACCCACGCCTTTCCCATGTGCGTCCGGTGACGAAGGGGATGAAGGCCATAACGATTTGGATAGGGGTACGACACCCTCATCACTTCGCGGCGTCTCGCAACGCTTGAAATATGCGCGCCCGCTTCGTGGCCTCGTGGTGCGCACCTACGCCGAGGCCGGCGTGAGCCAGGACGAGAAGGCGGCGCACATCGCCGCCCTCGTCTCCGCGCTGACGTACAAGCGGAGCGGCGCCGGACGGCCGCTCACCAAGATCGGTCACTTCACGGGCCTCGTGGACTTCGGATCGTACGCGCTCTCGCTCTGCACGGACAGCGTCGGCACGAAGACGCTCGTCGCGAAGGAGATGCGCCGCTGGGACACGATCGGGATCGACTGCGTCGCGGTGAACGTGAACGACATGATCTGCATCGGCGCGGAGCCGCTCGCCTTCGTCGACTACGTCGCCATCGAGCAGTACGACCGAGAGGTCGCCCGCCAGATCGGCGTCGGCTTGAACCGCGGTGCGGCGCTCGCCAACGTCTCGATCGTCGGGGGAGAGATCGCCGTCGTGCCGGAAATCGTGCGGGATCTGGACCTCGCGGGCACGTGTTTCGGTGTCGTGCGGAAGTCCAAGATCATCGATGGTCGTGCGATTCGCGCCGGGGACGTCATCATTGGCCTGCCGAGCACGGGCCTTCACTCGAACGGGCTGACTCTCGCGCGACGGCTCCTCCGGGATGCGGCGATCACCGTCTTCGACCGGGTGCGCGGCGGTGGGCGTGCCTGGGGAGAGGAACTCCTCGAACCGACCGCGATCTACGTGCGACCGGTCTTGCGCGCCCTCCGGAAGGCCCGCATCCATGGCATGGCGCACGTCACCGGCGGCGGCCTTCGGAACCTCGCGCGGTTCAAGCGGACCGTTGCTTTCCGAATCACGTCGCCGCTGCCGCCGCCGCCCGTCTTCGGGGAGCTTCAATCGCTCGGAGGGATCGAGGACCGCGAGATGTACGAGACCTACAACATGGGGATGGGGTTCGCCATCGTCGCGCCGGAAGACGAGGCGAAGGACGTGATCCGCGCGTTGCGGCCCGATGTCGCGGCGAAGGTCGTCGGCGAGGTCGCCCGTGGCCGGGGCGTGGTGCACGAGCCGCTCGGTCTTCGCTGGGAATCGTACTAGGGACGCTCCGAAGGGACTGCCTCGTGTGAGGGATGCTGTGCCGCACGCGCTCCTCCTCGACCTCGACGGCACGCTGATGGACACGCTCGAGACGATTGTCCAGGCGATGAACGCGGCGTGCGACGATCTCGGCGTCTCGCCTCCGTTCCGGGCCGAAGAACTGCGGCCCACGATCGGGATGCCGGTGCAGCGCGAATTGCAGGTGCTCCGCGGAATCGTTGGGCCGATCGCGGACGAGTTCACGGACCGTTACTACGCCCACTTCACGCGCGCCGCCGAGCGTGGCGTCCGCCTCTACCCGGAAGTGATGGAGACGTTCCCGTCCTTCGGTGGGCGGTCGATCGCGTCGATGTCGACCCGGCGGGCCTACCAGGTCGACCATATGCTTCGCGTCACCGGACTGCGCGGGTTCTTCCGAGCGGTCGTCGGAGGCGACCAGGTCGCTCGGCCGAAGCCGTTTCCCGACTTGCCGCTCTTCGGGGCGACGGCGCTCAGCGCGTCGCCCGATGCATGCATCGTGGTCGGCGACAGCCCGGTCGACATCCAGGCGGGTCGCTCCGCGGGGATGAAGACGGTCGCGGTCCTGTACGGATACGGTGACCCTGCGGCGGTCACCGAGGCGCGACCGGACGCGGTGATCCGTCGGTTCTCCGAACTCCCATCGGTCCTCCGGACGCTCGAGCGTTGAGAGCGCGGAACCCTTATCCGCGGACCGCGACTTTCGCTGGCCGTGGCGCAACGCGCGAAGGCCAAGCGGGCTCCCAAGGCGCCGCCGAAACGCGCCTCTACGGAGACGATGGTAGCGCTCGGCCGGACGTACAGCGGCGTTCCGGTCCCCGTGGTCGTCGCTCCGCGAGAGCTCACCGCAGAGGAGTTCCGCGCCCGGATCGGATTCCCCGGACAGCCGCCGTTCACGCGGGGCGTCCGCGCGACGATGTACCGGGGACGCCTGTGGACGATGCGACAGTATGCGGGATTCGGGACCGCGAAGGAGACGAACCGCCGGTTTCGGTACCTGCTGTCCCAGGGGAACGAAGGCCTGAGCGTCGCGTTCGACTTGCCGACGCAGATGGGCTACGACAGCGACGCGCCGATGGCGCGGGGCGAGGTAGGTCGGACCGGCGTCGCGATTCCGACGATCGCGGACATGCGCACGCTCCTGAACGGCCTCCCGCTCGGCCGCGTGAGCACGAGCATGACGATCAACGCGACCGCGGCGGTCCTCCTCGCGTTGTACATCGCCGTGGCGGAAGAACAGGGTGTCCCTTGGAAAGAACTCCGAGGCACGGTGCAGAACGACATCCTGAAGGAGTACATCGCTCGGTCGACGTACATCTACCCGCCGGACGCGTCCATGCGCCTCGCAATCGACGTGATCGAGTTCTGTGCCCGGGAGGTCCCCAAGTGGAACGCCATCAGCGTGAGCGGGTACCACATCCGCGAGGCGGGCGCGACGGCGGCGCAGGAGATCGGCTTCACCCTCGCGAACGGGGTCGCCTACCTCGAGGCGGCTGTCAAGCGGGGCCTCGAGATCGACGTGATTGCGCCGCAGATCTCCTTCTTCCTCAATGCCCACATGGACCTTCTGGAGGAGATCGCCAAATTCCGCGCGGCCCGGCGCCTGTGGTCTTCGATCATGGCCGAGCGGTTCCACGCGACGAAGCCGGAATCGCTTGCGTTGCGGTTCCACGCGCAGACGGCCGGTGTCGCGCTGACGGCCCAGCAACCGGAGAACAACGCGGTCCGCGTCGCGATCCAGGCGCTCGCCGCGGTCCTCGGCGGCGCGCAATCCCTGCACACGAACAGCATGGACGAGGCCCTCTCGCTGCCCTCGGAGAAGGCCGTTCGGCTCGCCCTGCGCACGCAACAGATCCTCGCCCACGAGAGCGGCGTCGCGAATACGATCGACCCGGGCGCCGGCTCCTTCGTCATTGAGTCCCTGACGGATCGGCTGGAGTCCGAGGCATCCGACCTAATCCGAGAGGTGGACCGGCGCGGAGGAATGCGGAAGGCGATCGAGTCGGGCTGGGTCCAGCGACAGATCGCGGACTCGGCCTACCGATTCCAGATGGAACTCGAGCGGGGCGAGCGAACGGTCGTCGGGGTGAACGCGTACGCCGAGGGGGGCGGGAGCGTTCCGCTGTATCGGGCGGATCCGAAGCTGGAGGCCGAGCAAGTCCGACGCCTCCGGGCGTTCCGCAAGGCCCGCAATGCCAAAGCGGTCGACCGGGCCCTCCGCGAACTCGAGCGAGCTGCGGGGTCCAAGGCGAACCTCATGCCCGCGATCCTGTCCGCGGCCCGAGGGAATGCGACGCTCGGCGAGATCAGCGACGTGCTCCGATCGTCGTTCGGCACGTACCGGGAGCGACAGGAGGTATGACCGACCGCGCGCACCACGTGGGCATTGCGGTGAAGCGGTTGGAGGACGGCCTTGCCCTCTACCGGACGCTGGGCCTGGAGCCCGAGTCGGTTGAGGACGTCCCGACGGAAGGCGTGCGGGCCGCTTTTCTGCGGGCCGGCGGCGTGCGGGTCGAGCTGCTGGAATCGCTTCGGTCGGACGGGGTGATCGCTCGCTTCATCGAGCGCCGGGGGGAAGGAGTCCACCACCTCGCCTTCGCGACGGACGACATCACCGGTGCGATGGGACGGCTCCGTGCGGCCGGCCTCGAGCTCGTGGACTCGGAACCGCGTCGCGGAGCCCACGACCGGCTGGTCGCCTTCGTCCATCCGCGGTCCGCGCACGGCGTCCTCCTCGAACTGGTGCAGGATGCGGACTGATCCGGGCGGTCCGGCCCCTCAGCGGGATTAGGCTGACTCCCGCCGAGAAGGTTTATCCAATCCCGCACGGTCCGCGGGCGCCGTGACTCTTGAAGGCGCGGCCGTTTCGGCCGCCGCGACTGTCGTGAGCGCCGCTTTCGCGGCTCTCGTCTTTCGTCAGTGGCTCGGGCGCCGCAGGCCATATCAGTTCGCCTGGTCCGTCGGACTCGGGCTGTACGCCGTTGCCGCGTTCACGCAGTTCCTCGGAGAGGAGTACGGCTGGTCCATCCCGGTGTACAAGGTCTATTACCTGATCGCCGCCCTCCTCGTTGCGGTCCTGGGGATCGGGTCGACGCTGCTCGTGCACCGTCGGGCCGGAATCGGGTTCGCTCTTTACTCCGCGATTGTCTTCGTGGGGTTCGCCATCGCGGTTGCCGGGACCGCGGTGGATCCGGCCGCGTTCGCCCTGCCTTTCCCTGTCGCCGGGACCGCAATCCCCGACGGCAACGTTCGCGCGTTCTCGTATCTCTTCACGATTCCGGGGAGCGTCGCTCTGATCGGGGTCGCGATCTACTCGTACTGGCGGACGCGGCTCCGCTTCAATCTCTGGATCGGAATCGGCGCGCTCATCGTCGCGGCGGGAGGCTCCCTCGCCCGCCTGTCGTTCTCGTGGGCGTTGTACGTCGGGGAGCTGCTCGGGATCGCCGTGATGTTCTGGGGCTTCCTCGCGAGCCAAGACGTTGTCAAGGCGCGCGCGCCCGCTAGGGCACAGATTGCCTCATGACCCGAGAACGTTGAAATACCGGCCCGCGGGTCCATCGGCGGTGAAAGTCGGCGAGTTTCGCGACTCGAACCGGAAGATCGTCGGGCGGACCGTGCTCCACCATGACGTCCTCGAGTCGACGAATGAGACCGCGAAGGAACTCCTAGAGACCGACATCGAGGAAGGCCTCGTCGTCTGGGCGGATCGGCAGGTCGCCGGTCGCGGCCGGCAAGGCCGGGCCTGGGCCTCTCCCGCGGGCGGCCTGTACGTGTCCATCATCCTCCGACCGAAGGAGGCGCACGCGTGGATCCTCGGGTTGCTCATCGGAATGCCCGTTGTGAAGGCCCTCCGGCACTTCGGAGTGTTCGCGGGCCTGAAGTACCCGAACGACGCAGTCTACCAGAGCCGCAAGATCGCGGGCATCCTGTGCGAAGGCGTCTATCGGCGAGACGCGTATTACGTCGTCGCCGGCATCGGCGTGAACACGAACGTCGACTTGGACAAACTCCCGCCCGACGTCCAGCCGCACGCGACGACGTTGAAGCGGGAGGTGAACCTGTTCGTCGCGAACGATGAGTTCCTCGACTACCTCCTGAATCAGGTCGACGACCTGTACTCGCGATACCGGAACACCCGAGTCGAATTTCTCCTGAAGGACTATCGGGGGCAGTGCACGACGATCGGGAAGCGGGTCGTGGCCACCACCTCGAAGGGGAAGATGATCGGACGCGCCTACGACATCGCCGCCAACGGCGCCCTCGTCATCATGGACGACGCAGGCGGCAAACACGAGTTCGTCGAAGGGTCTCTCGAGGTGCTCAAGTGAGCGCCGCCGAACGCTAGGAATGCGGGAGGATGCCGTGCTCCTCTCCCGTCCGTGGGGAAGACCGCGAAGGATTAAAGACGCGCCTCTGCGTTCGGCGCCCCATGGCGGTCGACGAGCGCGTCGAGGAGCTGCGCCGAAGGAAATCCCTCTCGAAGGCGGGCGGCGGCAAAGATCGGGTCGGCGCGCAACGGGCGAAAGGCAAGCTCACGGCCCGGGAGCGGTTGGACCTCCTGCTGGACCCGGGATCGTTCGTCGAGACCGATCCCTTCGTCGAGCATCGCACGACGGACTTTGGCATGGACAAGAAACGGATCCCGGGGGATGGCGTCGTCACAGGCCACGGCACGATCGACGGCCGGACGGTGTTCGTCTTCTCGCAGGACTTCACCGTCTTCGGCGGGAGCCTCGGCGAGATGCACGCGAACAAGATCGTGAAGGTCATGGACCTCGCAATGAAGGTCGGGGCGCCCGTCGTCGGGCTGAACGACAGCGGGGGCGCGCGGATCCAGGAGGGCGTCATCAGCCTCGGCGGCTACGCGGAGATTTTCTTTCGCAATGTCCTGGCGTCGGGGGTCGTACCGCAGATCAGCGCGATCCTGGGCCCGTGCGCCGGCGGGGCTGTGTACAGCCCCGCGATGACGGACTTCATCGTCATGGCGAAGGGCACCTCGAACATGTTCATCACGGGCCCGGAGGTGATTAAGGCCGTCACCGGGGAGGAGGTCAGCTTCGAGGAACTCGGGGGCGCGATGACCCACGCCGAGAAGAGCGGCGTCGCCCACTTCGCCGAAGACGATGAGAAAGCCGCCCTCCGGGTGGTCCGCAAGCTCCTCAGCTACATGCCATCGAACAACGTCGACGACCCTCCGATGTTACGGACCGACGACGAAGCGAGCCGGATGGACCCGGAGCTCGCCGCCGTCGTGCCTCGCGAGCCCGACAAGCCATACGACATGCGCGACGTCATCACGCGAGTCGTCGACGGCGGATCGTGGTTCGAGGTGCACGAGCATTGGGCGCAGAACATCGTCGTAGGGTTCGCGCGGCTCGAAGGCTATCCGGTCGGCGTCGTCGGGAACCAACCGAAGGTCCTCGCGGGCACGCTCGACATCAACTCGTCGATCAAGGCCGCGCGCTTCGTGCGGTTCTGCGACGCGTTCAACATCCCGCTGTTGACGTTCGTCGACGTCCCGGGTTTCCTCCCCGGCATCGAGCAGGAGTACGGCGGGATCATCCGGAACGGGGCGAAGCTCCTCTTCGCGTACAGCGAGGCAACGGTCCCGAAGGTCACCGTCATCACCCGGAAGGCGTACGGCGGCGCGTACGACGTGATGTGCTCGAAGCATATCCGAGGCGATTTCAATTTCGCGTGGCCGTCCGCGGAGCTTGCGGTCATGGGGCCCGAGGGGGCGGTCCAGATCGTCTTCAAGAAGGAGATCGACGAGGCCGAGGAGCCGAAGAAGCGGGAGGCGCAGCTCGTCCGCGAGTATCGAGAGCGCTTCGCGAACCCGTACATCGCGGCGGGAATGGGCTACCTCGACGACGTCATCGAGCCGCCGGAGACGCGGCCTCGCGTGATCAGCGCCTTCACCGTCCTCCGGACGAAGCGCGAGGCCCGTCCGCCGAAGAAGCACGGCAACATTCCGCTCTGACGCGGGGGGACATGTTCCGGCGGCTGCTGATCGCGAATCGAGGCGAGATCGCGATCCGGATCGCGCGGACCGCCCGCGCGATGGGCATCCATTGCATTGGCGTGTACTCCGAGGCGGACCGGGCGGCCCTCCACCTCCGCTCGATGGACGAGAATCGCGAGATTGGCGGGCCCCTCCCCGTACAGAGCTACCTGAACATCGACGCGATCCTGCGCGTCGCGAAGGATACGGAGGCCGAGGCGATCCACCCCGGATACGGTTTCTTGTCCGAGGACCCGGCCTTCGCGCGGCGCTGCGCCGAAGAAGGGATCGTCTTCGTGGGTCCGCCGCCGAATGCGATGGCCCTCACGGGCGACAAGATTGCGGCGCGCCGTGGGATGGCGGAGGCCGGCGTGCCAGTCACGAAAGGCGTCGACCGGGTCCTCCGTTCGGCCGACGAGGCCCGTTCGGTCGCGTCGGACCTCGGATATCCAGTGCTCCTCAAGGCTACCGCGGGTGGTGGCGGCATCGGCATGGCGCGGGTCGATCGGCCGTCGGAGCTCGCGACGGCGTGGGAGTCCGCTCGCGCGGTCGCGCGCGCGAACTTCGGGAATCCGGATGTGTTTCTGGAAAAGTACCTCCGCAAGTCGCGCCACGTGGAGGTGCAGGTCTTGCTCGCCGTCCGAGGCGCCGGAATCGGCTTCGTCGAGCGGGAGTGCAGCGTCCAGAGACGGCACCAGAAACTCGTCGAGGAGACTCCGTCTCCGGCGGTCGCGCCGAGGCTGCGGGCGCGCCTCATCGAGGTCGCGGTACGCGGGCTGCAAGCGCTCGGGTACCGCAATGCGGGGACGGTCGAGTTCCTGCTCCACCGGGGCCGCTTCACGTTCAACGAGGTGAACGCGCGACTCCAGGTCGAGCATCCGATCACGGAGATGGTCACGGGAGTGGACATCGTACGGCAGCAACTGCGCATCGCGGCGGACGAGGGGCTTGAGATCTCCGCGAACGAGATCCGCCGCCGAGGACATGCCATCGAGTGCCGGGTGAACGCGGAGGATCCGCTCCGGAACTTCCTCCCGTCCCCGGGTCGGATCGTCGCGTACCGGGAGCCGTCCGGACCGGGAATCCGCGTGGACAGCGGCGTGGGGGTCGGTTCGACGGTGCCGCCCTACTACGATCCGCTGCTCGCGAAACTCGTCGCTCACGCCGGCACGCGGGAACTCGCAATCCGACGGATGCGCGGAAGCGTGGATGCGTTCGAAATCCACGGTGTCCACACGAACCTGCCGTTCCATCGGGCGCTCCTCCGGGAAGGCCGGTTCGTGCGCGGCGATCTTTGGACCACGATGGTCGCGGACCTGCGGATCGCGGAGCGGATCAGGGGCCGGGGACCCTGGGAGGAGCGGATCGCGGCGATCGCCGCGGCCCTCGCCGCGGACGGCCGTCTGGAAGCCGGCCCTACCTACGCGATCGAGCGCTTCCGGTCGTCCGCGTGGGCGCTCGCAGGGCGTCGGCAAGGGCTCTCGGGAGGTGCGCATGCGATTCCGGCTCGTCGTCGATGGTGAGGCCCGAGACATCGATCTGTCTCGTGATTCCAAGGGGATCGGGGTCCGCGTGGATGGATCGGAATATCGAGCCCGGACCAAACCCACGAAGGAGGGGATCGCGGTCCGGCTCGGGTCCGAAACGCATCGGATCCGGTTCGAGGGTCGCGAAGCGATCGTCGATGAGCACCGGCATGCGATCGCCATCGGGGATGTGACCGAGGATCGACCCGAGAAGGCGCGCGCGGCGAGGATCCGTGGAGCCGCGATCGACGTGCGGTCGTCGATGCCGGGCCGCGTCGTCCGGGTGCTGGTCGCTCCCGGTGCCCGCGTGAAGCGGGGGCAGACCCTCCTTGTCCTAGAGGCGATGAAGATGCAGAACGAGATTCCCGCGCCGCAGGACGGCGTGGTGCGGCGGCTCAACGCGACCGAGGGCGAGACGATCCCCGCGGACCGGGTCGTCGCCGTCCTCGAGCGTCACTGACCCGGGGCACGTCGAGAATGTGTCGCAGTCGGTCCTTCTTCGTTACGAGGTATCGCCGGTTCGTGGCCGTTGCAGGGACCTGCAGCGGGATCCGTTTGGACACCCGCACGCCGTACGCCTCGAGTTGCTCGATCTTCGCGGGGTTGTTCGTCATCAACCGCACCGATTTCACGCCGAGCACGCGGAGCACGCAGGCGGCGCACTTGTACGAGCGCAGATCCGCGGGGAATCCCAAGACGCGGTTCGCATCGACCGTGTCGAGTCCGTGGTCCTGAAGGTGGTACGCCGCGACTTTGTTCGCGATCCCGATCCCGCGGCCTTCCTGTGCGAGGTAGATCAGAGCGCCGTACGACGCCGCTCCGATTCGCTTCAAGGCGGCATCGAGCTGGGCGCCGCAGTCGCACCGTTCGGATCCGAACACGTCACCGGTGATGCATTCCGAGTGAAGGCGCACGAGCACGTCCTGTCGGCCCGCGATCCGCCCCTTGACCAGGGCGACGTGCTCCTCTCCCGTGAACGGACATTGGAACGCATGGATGCGGAATGGCCCGTAACGCGTGGGGAGACGCGCCGGCACGGTGAGCAGGATGTTATCGCACAGCGCTTCGCGATTCCCGGCCATGACGCCGTTCCGATGGACCGGCTCTATATAAGAATTCGGCCGCAAACTCGCCGCGTCAGCGCTCGGACTCCAGGTGAGCGACGATCAGGGCGGGAGCCGCACCGATCGCCGTGGCGGTTTCCAGGACAATGCCGCGGTCCGTGAGGTCGAAGTGATAGCGGCCCAGCGGATACGCATCACGGTCATCGAGGCCCCGCGGACCGAGCCCGAACACGAGCAGGAGCGACGTCCCCCCGCGCAGCAGGTCCGCGAGACGCTTGGCCGTCGCGGCCTTCTTTGGATCTGGGCGATTCGTTGTGATCACGGGTTCTCCGAGCTGTGGCGGGAACCCCCGCCGCGGGAAGTCGAAGGGTGCAAAGCGACCCGCGTCCGCGAGTTCCCGGAGGTACTTGCCCTCCTCCCCAATGCTCGTCGTCCCGGAGACCCACACGGCGATTTCCTGGGGCGTCCGCAAGCCGTTCTGATACGGGAACCCGAACGTCGCGAGATTGCAGTCGAACGCCAGCGCGACCGGCGCCGCGCGGGCGATCGCTCGACGATGCGCTTCCGCGAAGCGCACTGGGTCGTACGAGTTGTAGAGGCCGATGGTCATGCGTCCGCGGGCCATCCAAGGTGCCGATGGACTCCGGATTATTTGCAGGTGCGCCTGCGCGTGGAGCCGAGGTCGTCACGAGTCACGCACCCCGACGCCGAATCTTGAACTACCCTGTTGCGCTTTTCCCCCCACCGTGCGGATGTTCTATTACACCGTCGACGGCGGTCGCGTGGCGGGCCTCCCAGGGCCGGCGTACATGGAATGGGACTTCGCTCGGTTGCGGAAGATGGGGTACTCCGTCGTCGTGAGCCTCGAGTGCGATCGTCTCAACACGTTCGAGATCGAAGACGCCGGGTTCGAGCACAAGAAAATCTGCATCGAGGACTTCTCGGCCCCTTCGTTCGACCAGATCGACGAGTTCGTCGCCTTCCTCGACTCGAAACTCGGGGAGGGCAAGAAGGTCCTCGTGCACTGCTATGCGGGCCGAGGTCGGACCGGGACGATGCTCGCCGCCTATCTCATCCACCAGGGCATGTCGTCCGATTCGGCGATCGGCGAGATTCGGGCGCGTGCGGGAGAGGCCTACGGCACGATTCGGGGTGTCATCGAACCGGAACAGGAGGAGACCCTGCATCAGTACGAAGGCCGCGTGCGAGGGACGTAGCGGCCGGCTCACCTCAGTTGCACGAGATCCTCGCCTTCCCACGTGTACTTCTTCTGCTTGCGCTTCTTGTGGACCCCTTTCTGGAGAAGGTATCCGACGAGGAGCGGCAACCCGATCGTCGCATCGACGAGGCTCTGGGCCATCTTCGCGTCTTTGTGGAACTTGCCCCACGACTGGCTCTCCTCGAACGTGCACCCGCTGAGGCCGCCCCACTGCGGCACGTCCGTCGTGATCTGCGCGGCGTACATATGCGGGTTCTCCGGGTAGCCCATGACCTCCTGAATCACCTCGACCTGGGAAATGTAGTTCTTGGGCGTGCCGCCGCCGACATAGAAGACGCCCGTCCTCGGGGACTTCAGCTTGACCTGGGCGATCTCGTAGTTGTCCTTGATCGAGTCGATCGCGATGGGATTGCGGCCCGCCTTCACGCGATCGTGATGGTGCTTGGCGAGGGCGATGCCGACGGACGAGTCGTTCAGAGCCGGCACGAAGTAGGGGATGCCTTTCCGATAGCAGGTGCCGACCAGGCTGTTCTGATCCTTCTCGGCGATCTTCCCCATCATCGCGAGGAACTCGCGACTGCTGTACGACCTCGGTTCGAGGGAGTCCGCAAGGGCCGCGATCTCCTCGTCGCACTCCCGGAACAGCGACTCGTCAGCAAGGGTATCATACACGCGGTCCAGGAAGTGCTCCCGGAGCACGATGTCGTCTGCGTCGGGCGAGGACCGGTAGTGCCGGTACCCGTGGGCCTCGTAGAAGTCGTGATACGCGATCGCCCCCGTCGTCACGACGACGTCGACCAGGCCGAATTCGACCATGTCCCGCATGACCTTTCGCAGCCCGCCGGGCGTCAACGCGCCCGCGCCGCCGAAGAAGACCGTACACTTCGGATCCGTCATGGCGTTCTCGAGCACGGAGGCGCAGAGGCCGAGCGTCCTCGCTTGGAACGAGATGTGCTTGTAGCCGTCCACGAGGTCTGCGACCGTCTTCGTCGTCTCGAGGTCGAGATGCTCGATCGGGACCGAAGTGAGGTCGGCTTTCGTGGGCTTCTTGCTCGCCATGGTCGGCCCAATGTGCGTCTCGGGCAAAAGGCTTCGGTTCTACGCCTTCTTCTTTCCTTCGACGGCTTCTGCGATCGCGCGGGACTTCTCTTTCGGCCTCGAACAGACGGCGTACTCGTCTCCGTCGAAGAACACGTCGAGGTCCGGGTTGGCCCGCTGGATCTCCTGAATTCGCTGCATGATATCCTTCAGGGTAATCGACTCGTCGTTCGGGTCGATCCGCACGATGATGCGCTTCGCGCTCTCCGTCCCCACGGCCTGCCCCTGCTCCGAAATCCCGTCGAGACCGTCAGACTCGTCCGACCGTATAAATACTATTCCGGCGAGGGCACCGCGCCGCAATTCGCCCTCGCCGACGCGGGCTAGATTGATGGATGATACTGGCGACCTTACGATTATATACCCTCTCGGAAGGTAGTGACGCGAACCGGTTCAGCGGGGTCGGTCGTGCGAACAATGCAATGGGAGGCACGGGCCTGATGGCGGTGAAGCCCACGGAAGGCACCGTCGCCCAGGTCTGTCGGGTCTGCGGCGGGGAAGTGAACCCGCACGGGGAGTGCGTCGTCTGCGGCACGAAGCAGTCCCTCTCCGGCGGCAAGGCGGAGGACAAAGGCATCGGCACGTGGCTCAAAAGCGACTCCGACAGCGGCTTGAATTCATGGATGGGCGCCGAGGGGACCGGCGGCGACTCCCGCGACGATGCGCTCCGCAAGTGGCTCGCGGGCGAGGATGATGCCTTCCAAGAATGGATCGGCGTGCCGACGGTCACCGGGGGCGCGAAAGCTGGACGGACGGGCGAAAACGTCTCGGACGAAAAGCTTCGGGACTTGCGGGCGAAAGGCCTCGAGGTCGACGGCCTGCGCGCGGAACTCGAGTCGATGCGCGCGACATTGAACCGTGAGCTGGCGAACTTCCGAACCGGCCGGTTCGATCCGGTCCGATATATCGAAGAGACGGCGGGCCTCTCGAAGCAACTCCAGACGGAGATCGCGAAGCGGAAGGAGCTCGAGCAGGACATCGAGCACATCAAGAAAGGGTCCATTGCGGTCATCAAGTACGTCAAGTCCCAGCAGCTCAAGGCGGGCGTCTCGCCGGACGCGAGGAAGCGGCTCGACCAGGAGACGAAGGCGCGGCAATCGCTCGAGGCGCAGGTCGCGGACATGCAGGCGGTGAACGACCAGCTCCGGAAGCAGATCGACGCCGGCCTCGCGAAGATGAAGCCCGATCAGCGGGAGCTGAAGAAGCGCGAGATCTCCCTGGGCGAGCGCGAGGCGGCGCTTCAGGCCAGGGAGGCGCGCCAAGCCTCCGTTGGCGGGGGCGACGTGGGCGCTCCAAGCGAGGAGTTGAGGCGTCGGCTCGAAGAGGAACTGCGGGAGAAGGAGCAGGAACACCTCCAGACCGAGGAGGCCTTCAAGAAGCGGATCATCGGCCTCGAAGAGCAGGTCAACAAGTACAAGATCGAGGACAAGGTCCGCGCGGATTCGCAAGCGCTTGCGGGAAAACCGAAGACGGAGATGCAGAGCGTCCTCCAGAAGAAGGAGCAGGACGTCATGCAGAAGGAGCGCATGGTCCTATTGCGGGAACAGGAACTCCAGCGGCTCCAGGAGGAACTCCAGGTCAAGGAGGACGACATCAAGAAGGTGAAAGAGCCGCTCGCATACAAGGAGGAGGAGCTCCTCCGTCGAGAGGAGGACCTCCTGTACCGCGAGAAGGTCATGCAGGCGGAGCGCCGCAAGATCGAGGACGCGAAGGCGCAGGGCGGCTCGACGGCCGAGCTTGACTTGAAGGCCCGCCTCGAAGAACTCAAGTCGGAGATCACGCAGAAGGAGGAAGAGGTCCGATCGAAGGAGAAGTATCTCCAGCAGAAGATGGAGGATCTCCGGGCCCGGGAGCAGGGCCTAATCACGGAGGACATCGAGGCGCGTGAGCAGGACCTCCAGATCGAGGTGAAGCAGCAGAAGGTGAAGACGGGCGTCCCGCGGCTCGACGACCTGTTGTTCGGCGGCATCCCGTTCGGGACGAACGCGTCCGTCTACGGCCCGGCGTACGTCGGGAAGGAGGTCGTGGTGGGCATCTTCATGGCGGAGGGCCTGAAGAAAGGGGTGCCGATCCTCTGGGTCCTGACCGACAAGGGTCCCGCCGACATCCGCGAGGAGATGGCGTTCGTCCTGCCCGGCTACGAGGAATATGAGAAGCTCGGGCTCGTTCGATACATCGACGCGTACTCGAAGTCGATGGGAGCGGAAGCGTCGGACCCGAACACGACGTACATCGACGAGCCGACCGACCACCAATCGATCCTGAAGGCGGTGGACGCGAGGGCGGCGGATTTGAAGAAGAAATATCCGACGTACCGGCTCGCCTTCCGCAGCGTCTCGACGCTCATCGCCTACCTGGACCCGACGACCACCTTCAAGTTCCTCCAGCCGTTCGTCGGCCGCCGCAAGCGGGACAGGGCCGTCGCGTTCTACGTGATCGAGAAGGGCATGCACGAGGAGCAAGAAATCCAGATGCTCGGATCGCTGATGGACGGCAGCATCGAATTCAAGGTGGAGCAACTCAAGTCGTTCATGAGCATCAAAGGCATCTGCGACGTGCAGAGCCGCGGCTGGATCCGCTACACGTACACGAAGTCGAACGTATCGGTCGGGTCGTTCAGCCTGGACCACATCAAATGATCAGGCGATCTCGGGCGAGCGGCCTTTCGGGGGCTTGCCGGCCGCCTGCTGGATGTTCACCTGGGGAATCGGAATCGGAGGCGGGAGACGCAACTCCCGCGCGAGGAGGACCGCCTCGGGGATGCAATTCGTCATGATGATCGTGTGGATCTCCTGCGCGACCTCGGGCGGCATCTGGCCGCCGGCGGACCAGCCCCTCACGAGCGCCTTCGCGTCTCCTTCCCAGAGAAGGCTCCCCTCGATCTGGATGAGGCCGACCACGGCTTCCGATGCGTGGTAGTTCGCGGTGAAGCGGAAGTCCACGGACGCCTGTCGCTCGCCGAGCTCGGAGACCAGGGTGACCGTGCTGTTGTGGTCCACCCGTAGGTTGATCCAGCGCTCCGCCGGCTTCACGAACCGCCGGCCGTCCACGCTCGAGAGCTCGAAGGTCTTGATCGGCATTGCCATCGCGTCTAGGGGCCGAGCCTATATGAAGGTTGTCGCAGAAGGCGGTTTTTAGCCCTCCGGCGTGTTCGGAGGTGCCGTATGGTCCTCTGGATCGGGGTCGACGACACCGACAGCCTCCAGGGCATGTGCACGACGTTCCTCGCGACGGAACTCGTGAGCGAGCTGACGAAGGACCGCGACCTCATCGGATACCCGCGGCTCGTGCGGCTCAACCCGAACATTCCGTGGAAGACGCGCGGCAATGGAGCCATCTGTCTCCGCTTCGGGAGGGGAGTGGGCCCAGGAACCGTCGTCGGGGAGGTTGAGAACCGACCGGTTCGGTCTTTCGCCCGAGCGCGCGGTCGAGATACTCCGGCGAGCGCGCACGGTCGAGTCGAGACGCTGGTCGAGCGCCGATCC
>DASPXQ010000209.1:0-8633 GCA_035637195.1 Thermoplasmata archaeon
GATCGTGGCGAACTACCTGATCAACGCGCTCAACCTCACACAGATCGGGATCATGGATTCGATTTACTTCCCGACCGTCGCCCTCGTCCGGGACGGGCAGCCGATGAACCCCGTTCGAATCTACGCGGGACCGAAGGTCGACGACCGAGATCAGGTCGTCGTTTTCATCTCCGAGTTCCAGCCGCCGCCGAACCTGATCAAGGCGATCGCCGCGACGGTCCTCGACTGGGCGCAGGATGCCCGGTGCAATCTCCTCGTGTGCCCGGAAGGCTTGATCGTCGATGCCCGGGAGGAAGAGGCAGATCGTTCGGTGGAGGTCTACGGCATCGGGTCGACGGACAAGGCGATGGACATGATCCGGAAGAACGGCATCACGGTCTTCGAGGAGGGCGTGATCACGGGCGTCGCCGGGGTCCTTCTGAACGAGGGCCGGAAGCGCGATTTTGATGTCGTCACGCTCCTGAGCGAGGCCCATCCGGACTACCCGGACGCACGGGCGGCCGCCCGTGCGATCGAGGTCATCGACAAGCTGCTCCTCCACACGGAGCTCGATGCGCGCCCGCTGTATGAGGAGGCCGAGCGGATCGAGATGCAGCTCAAGAACATCCATCACCAGACCGAAGTCGCAAAGAAACCGAGCGAGCCGCCGCGGCCGAGCATGTACGGCTAGGCACCGGGCTCGACGGACACCTTGTGCAGGGCACCGACCGAAGCGAATTCGATCCTGGACGGTACAAACTGGGGCACGAGCCACGCCATCGTCTCCAAATGGCCGGAGACTTCCCGCACGAGAAAGTGGGACGGTCGATCGGGCCGGGCGAGGTATGGAAGAAGCTGGTCGGCGGCGTGGACGTCGAGGGTGGCCCCTGAGTTCATTTCGGCGACGAGAGCGGCCGCCGCCTCCTCCCCCACCCGTTCGGAGCTCTTGCCCCGCTCCGCGATGGAGCTCGCGCCGAGGATCGTAGGGCCCGCCTCGGCCCACAGGACGAACGCGCCGCCTTGCCCGACGGCTTCAACGCCGCGATACACCCGCTCCTCGATCTTGACATCGGCGACGCCGTGGAGCCGGCGCATCGCGGCGTGCTTCATGCGCTTCGGAATGTCCTCCCCGAGATTCGAGACGTGCGCGATGCCTCGGACCGAGTGGAAAGCCGGAGGCGAAGCGACATCGAACGGAGCCCAGGTGCGCGTCGGCTCGATCACGACATCGACCGCCCCGCCTCCACGCGGGTAGTAGCCCCGACGGAGGACTTCGATCTCTACGCGTCCGCCGATCCGCCGCAGTAGCGGGAGGAAGACTCGGGCAAAGTAGTCGACGGGGGGAGACCATCGGACGTCGGTCCCGCCCTGGATTCGCAGGCGGACCGTCTCGCTCGCCGCGGCTGCGACGGGGAGACAGGCCTGAAGGACGAGGGTCACGCTCCCCGCCGTGCCGACGTCGAACGTGTGACGGCCGCCCGTGATGTCGCCGGGCCGAAACGCGATCTCCTTCGATCCCACCGCAAGCCCGTCGATCTCGCCGTTGCAGAGGGCCGCCACGGCTCCGAGGGCGGCGACATGCTGCGCTGCGAGGCCCGGCGTCGGCCGACCCGCACGAATCCGCACGACCCGCACGGGCACCGATTGGGTCGCGCTGAGGGCGACCGCCATCCGGAGGAGCTGGCCACCCCCCTCCCCATGGGCCCCGTCGATTTCCAGCATGAGGCTAGGCCCTCATCCGCCGTCGGACGACCTTGAGCGCCTCCACGAACGCGAACGCGGTGAAGGAGATGAGGAGGGTCTCCAGCCAGTCGCCGGCAGTGAGCGGTTCCGTCTGGAAGACGCCTTGGAGGAAGGGAGTGTAGATGACCATGGCCTGCAAGGCCATCGAGCCGAGGACCGCCACGATGAGCTTCGTGTTCGTGAACAACCCGATCTGCCAGATTGTCTGCCGCGGAGAGCGCATGGCGAAGACGAGGAACAGCTCGAAGAAGACGATCGTGGTGAAGGCGACCGTGCGAGCGCGGATGGAATCAGCCCCGGCGTCGAGCTCGAGCTTGAAGACGCCGAGCGTCCCGATCGTGAGGATCGCCGCGACGACGATGATGAGGAAGAGAATGTCGCGAGAGAGGACGCCTTCCTTGGGATTGCGGGGCCTTCGGTCCATGATGTCGGTCGGATATGGATCGACCCCGAGCGCCAGCGCAGGCAGGCCGTCCGTAACGAGGTTGATCCAGAGCAGCTGCACCGGGACGAAGAACGGCAAGTACTGCGGGTCGAGGATCGCCACCGTCGCGATGAACATGACGAGCACCTCGCCGGCGTTCGCCGAAAGTAGGAACGCGACGAACTTGCGGATGTTCTCGTAGATCCCGCGGCCCTCCTCGATCGCAGCAACGATCGATGCGAAGTTGTCGTCGGTGAGGACCATGTCCGCGCTCTCCTTCGCGACATCGGTGCCGGTGATGCCCATGGCGACGCCCAGGTCCGAGCGCTTCAGGGCGGGCGCGTCATTCACCCCATCGCCCGTCATGGCGACGATGTACCCCGCCTTCTTCCACGCGTCGACGATGCGCATCTTGTGTTCCGGCGAGACACGGGCGTACACGCGAATCCGATCGACGTCCCGAACGAGTTCCTCCTCTGAGATCTTCTCCAGCTCCTCGCCGGTCAACGCGCGGTCGCCCTCCCCGAGGATCCCCATCTCGCGGGCGACCGCCATTGCGGTGAGCTTGTGATCGCCGGTAATCATGACGACGCGGATGCCCGCCTTCTTGCACCGGAGGACGGCCTCCAACGCATCGGCGCGGGGGGCGTCCATCATGCCCGCGAGGCCGAGGAACGTGAGTCCCTTCTCGAGCTCTTCCTCACGCAAGGGAGGGAGCTCCTGGGGGAACTCGCGGTACGCGAAGCCGAGCACGCGGAGGGCGCGCGTGGCCATCTCTTGGTTCTGGAACAGATACTGCTTGCGATCGTAGTCGGTGAGAGGTCGGCGCTCTCCGTCGACCAGATGCTGCGTGCAGGCCGCGAGGATCCGTTCCGGGGCGCCCTTGACGTACAACGTGACCCCGACGCCGTCGAGCCGGCGGTGCCGTTCGCCTTCGGGGACGCCGAGCACCTCCCGAAGGTCGGGCTCCGACAGCGGGGCATGAAGAGTCGACATCTTCTTTCGCTCGGAGGTGAAGGCGATCTCCGCGACGCGGGGGCTTTGGGATCGCGCCGCCTCGGGATCGAGGCCCGCGCGAAGGGCCGTCACCAAGAGCGCGCCTTCCGTCGGGTCGCCTTCGACGATCCAGCGATCCTTGTCCCGTTTCAGGGCGGCGTCGTTGCAGAGGACCGCGCACTCGAGGAGCCGTCGGAGTCCGGGCTGATCGTCCACCCGGACGGCTGCGCCCCCGGCCCGTACTTCTCCCCGCGGATCGAATCCTTCGCCGCGGACCTCGTATTCGCGTGACCCTGCGACGAGGGTTCGGACGTTCATCTCCCCTTTCGTCAGCGTGCCGGTCTTGTCGGAGCAGATGACCGAAGCGGCGCCGAGGGCCTCGACCGCCGGGAGCTTCCGGACCAGGGCGTGCCGGCGAATCATACGCTGGAGTCCGATTGCCAAGCTGATCGTCACGATGGCGGGCAGCCCCTCGGGGATCGCGGCGACCGCCAGCCCCACGGCGGTCAGGAAGAGGAGCTCGATGTGGCTCGGGTCCGGCTCGCGCAAGATGCCGATCAGGAAGATGAGGCCCGCCGCGGCCAAGACCGCGATCCCGATCTGCCGTCCGAGCCGATCGAGCTGACGTTGGAGCGGCGTCTCCTCCTTCGCCTCTTGCTGCACGAGGCCGGCGATCTTCCCGAGCTCCGTACCCATCCCGGTCTCCACGACGACCGCCTTGCCTCGGCCGCCGTCGACCGTGGTCCCCATGAACACCATGTTCCGGCGGTCGCCTAGGAAGGCGTCCCGCGGCAGCGGTTCGACCGCCTTGCTGACGGGGAGGGACTCGCCCGTGAGCGAGGCCTCGTTCACCCGCAAGCTCGCGACCTCGAGCAGCCGCGCGTCGGCGGAGACCCGGTCGCCCGCCGCGAGGACGATGATCTCCCCGGGGACGAGCTCCCGGGACGGGATCGAGACGACCTCACCCTCCCGCAGCACGTGGGCTTTCGGCGCGGCGAGGGTCTTGAGCGCCTCGAGCGACCGTTCAGCCCGATACTCCTGGACGAAACCGAGGATCGCGTTCATGACGACGATCACGATGATGAGCAACGCGTCGTAGAGGTCGGCCCTCTCATTCTGGGACAGGCCGAGGGCCGCCGATATCAAGGCGGCGGCGATCAGCACGATCACGAGGACGTCGGTGAACTGGCTCAGGAGGATGCGGAGGGGGCTGATCCTCGCGGTCTGGACGAGCTCGTTCGGACCGACCCGCGCGAGCCGCTCACGGGCCTCCCGGCTCGACAGGCCGAGGGGAGATGCAGCCAACCGCTGGAGGACGGCCTCCGCCCGGAGGGCGTGCCAGTCGCCCGCCATCGTGCGCCGAACATTCGGACTCGTAATAAAGCTCTTCTCGGGCAACCCTCCGACCATCGATCGCTCCGGGTGTCGCCTTGACAGTAGCTATTTGTAGGCGGCGCCTCGATGCGCCGCGTCGGGATGGGAACTTCGGTTCTCGGACGACGGACGTCAGCGCGGGCGCTCGCGCCACCCGCGCGTCAGGAGGGATGAGACCTGGTCGAGACCGCGTCGATCATGTTCGACATCGGGGTCATCGCCACCGTCGGTTTCCTCGGGGCCGCGTTCGCCACGCGAGCCCGCCTGCCCGTGGTCATCGGCTACATCATCGCGGGCATCCTGATCGGGCCCAACATCCACCTCCGAATCTTCGGATGGTCGTACGACGGCGTCTTGCAGGATAGCGCGTTCCTCCAGAACATCTCCCAGCTCGGGCTCGTTCTCCTCCTCTTCTTCGTCGGGCTCGAGTTCAGCATCACGAAACTCATGAAGACGAAGGAAGCTGCAGCGATCCTCGCGGTCACGAACCTCGCCGTGAACATGTTCGCGGGGTTCGTGATCGGGGCGTGGCTGGGATGGCCCCTGATCGATACGATCTTCATGGCAGGGGTGATCAGCATGTCGAGCTCAGCGATCACCGCGAAGTCGCTGATCGACCTCAAGCGACTCGGCAACAAGGAGTCGGAGTTCCTCCTGGGAATGGTCATCCTGGAATCGTTCCTGTCCATGTTCCTCCTGACGATCGTCAATGGGATGATCGTGCCGTCCGAGACGCCCGTGAATGTGCTGGCCCTTTTCGCGGGGGTGGGCATCTTCATCGGGTTCTTCGCCCTGCTCGCGGCGGTCGTCGTGCCGCGGACCGCTGCGGTGTTCGAGCACATCCGGAGCGAAGAGCTATTCGTCCTGTTCGCCCTCGGCACCGTGTTCCTCGCCGGCGCCCTGGCGGAAGCGTTCCGCATTCCCGCCATCGTGGGCGCGTTCTTCATGGGCATGGTCTTCGCCGACACGCGGATCGCGGGACGGTTGAAAGATAAAATGGAGTCCATCCGCGACGCGTTCGTCGCCATCTTCTTCTTGAGTTTTGGCATGCTCATCGACCCCGCATCGCTCGGCTCGGTCCTTCCGATGCTGGCCATCGCGGTCCCGCTCATCCTTCTGAATGACCTCTTTCTGACCGCGTCGCTCGCCTACTTCATCGGATTTTCCGGGCGGGCCTCGACCGCCATCGGGACCAGCCTCGTGGCCCGCAACGAGGAAGCGATCCTATACGCGACGGTGGGGGCACGCGCGATTCGAGCGAACGACCAGCTGCCGAACGACTATGCCGGTCGGTACCTGACGCCGTTCGCGGGGATCCTCTGCATCGTGATGAGCTCCCTCGCTCCAATCCTCATGACCCAATCCGCCCGAATTGCGGACTTCTTCACGCGGCACCTGCCGAAGTCGATCACGTTCGGTGCGGAACTCGTCAAGAGGACGCTCAAGACGGTCATCATGCCCAACTTCCTTCCAATCTACCGGCGGAAGCGACTGTTCCAGGCATCGATCATCTTTTACGCCGCGTGGATCATCGATTTGACGGTCACGACCGGGATGGCTCACCTGGCGATGTCGATCTTCACGCCGGTCCTCGTGTTCGCGGTGTGGGCCTCGACGCGCTACGCGTTCCGCGATCCGGTGCGGCACACGAACTACGGGGTGGACACCGGGCCGTTCAGCCGATCCGCGATCGAAGCGTTCGTCCTCCGAATCGTGGTCGGGGCCCTCGCGGTCGTCGGGCTTGTCGCCATCGTATGGCAGTACTACTGGCCGTCGACTCTCGTGATCCTGTACACGTACTTCCTCGTCGTCATTTTCAGCATGAAGGTAGTGTACCGGCGTCTCGGCCTCGGAGTCGGTCGTCGGCCCACTCCGATTCGACTCGTGCGGCACATGCCAGCGGCGCGAAGTTGGCGGGCCGCGAGCGGCCGTCGTTGAGTCACACGATCGGATAGGTGAGATCGCGAATCCACGTTTCGTCCCCGAGGTCCGTCTCGGGTCCATGGCCGGGGTAGACGTGCGTCTCCGGCGGCAGTTCCTTGAGCCTCCGTAGGCTGAAGATCATCTTCGCGGGGCTCCCGCCGAAGACGTCCGTGCGGCCGCAGGATCCTGCGTAGAGCGTATCTCCCGTGAAGAGAGCTCCGGCGGATTCGACGTAGAAGCAGGCGCTGCCCTCCGTGTGGCCCGGTGTATGGAACGTGCGGATCACGATGTCGCCTAACTTGAGCTCGGATCCTTCCTTCAGCTGGATGTCCGCTTTGACCGGAGGCGGCGGAGCCGGGAGGAACCAGCGGGTGTCCCGCGCGTTCTTCTCAAGTCGGGCTCCGTCCAGCTCGAAAATCGCAATCTTCGCGCCCGTGGCGGTTCGAATCGATCCGTCGTCCGCCGTCGCGTCTACGTGGCCGTGCGTGTTCAGGATCAAGACAACCTTGGCGCCTAGTTCGTCGGCCTTCGCCAGAAGTTGTTGGCCACCTAAGGCCGGGTCCACGACGGCGGCTTGCTTGCTGGTTTCATCCACGATAAGGTACGCGTTGTTGTCGAGCGGCGGAGCGACGACCTTCTCGACGCGCATCGCACCGCGGCAACCCGGGGAGCTTTCATAAACTTGCCGCCAAACGGCCGCGAGTCGAGCCTCGGGTCCTCGGGCCGACCCGAATCTGTGGAGGAGCGCAACCTTAAGTCGGCTCCACACATCGAGGGTTTGCATGACGGTCGGTGGCCTCAACTTCAGCTGTCCCCGGTGCAACAACCCCCTGTTCTTCACGTTCCGGTTGGCCGATCAAGGAGACTCGATGAACCGGGAGATCCACTGCCCCGGGTGCAAGACTACGTGGCGGATCGGGCTCGACATCCATCCGAAGTGAGGGTTCTCGCCGAGGCCTTGCGGGGTGCTCGAGAACTCCGAATCGATGAAGATCTATAGGAGTGCGGGGCGCGGGAATCGAACCCGCGTTAGAAGCTTGGGAAGCTTCTGTCCTACCATTAGACTAGCCCCGCGGGCCTTCGTTGAGAGCAGTCCGGGGGTATTTTTCGGTTTGGCTAGGAGTGCAACCCCGCGACCGAAAGGTACGCCCACGCAAACGCCACGAGCAGAACGACGACCCCGGATTCAGCCCGCAGGAGCGCCTCTAGAAAGCCGCGTCCCCGCAGGTCCATGACGCGATTCGAGGCGGACAATCCGACGGGAATCGCGACTACACCGAGGCAGAAGACCAGAAGTCGGGAGACGACTTCGTTCACGGCCGCCTCGGTCACGACCGACCTACCGGCGAGGGCATCTTGGATGGCCCCGAAAACGAAGAAGGCCAAGATCAGGGCGAACAGGGCCGCCAGTTCGGGAATAACGACGAGCGGTTGAACTCGGCCAAACTGCGCCCCTTCGTACTGCCGCCATCGCCGGACCGCTACGAACGACTCTGTGGCCACAGTCACCGTGGCTGACCACGCGAACACGATACCGGACCATGTCCGAAGCCGGTCGTACAGGGCGATTTCAGGACTCGATTGGGAGCCGAGAGCATCCGCCACGCTGAGGTCCAAGAACCAAAGCACGAGGCCGAACACAACGGGAGTCGTGAGGATCGCAGCGAACATGACGAAACGGTTTCGCGACACCCGATCAGTCCTCATGAGAACACCGGTCGGAGCCGCCGCGATCGCCGATCGAACCGCAACGAGGCAAACGAGGGACGCCGCCGCGGGAAAAACGAGGAAGAGCAGCACGGCCTCGAGGGCCATGATCGGGCATCAGGGACGCGCCCGATGAAGCTTACCTGACCGTCTCGAGCTGCGAGATCACGTTCCAGATGAGCGTGCGGCCGTGCAGCGGGATATTTGGATCGTTCGCGAGATCGTCCATGATCATGATTGCGCTCGTGACGCGCAGATCGAGCGCCTCATTCTTCTTCGCGAGTCTCGCCTTCGCCTCGGACGCGCCGCGTCGGATGTTCCTAGGGACGGAAGTGTCCTCCGCGATCTGATCGAGGACGTCCATGATTTGCTTCAGCTTCGCCTCGGTGTCCATCTGACCATCTCGCGGTTGTGAGCGTCGTCCTCAACTTGGTGCCCTCGGCAGTCCGGCTTCCTTGTAGGTCGTGACGACCATCAAGGTCTTTGT
>DASPXQ010000210.1:0-3959 GCA_035637195.1 Thermoplasmata archaeon
ATCGAAGAGGCCGAAGAAGTCACTAGATGCCCGGAGTGCAACTCGGGTCACCTGTCGTTCGACTACGAGCGAGGCGAGCTCATCTGCGAAGAGTGCGGCCTCGTCCTGACCGACCAGATGATCGACCAGGGGCCGGAGTGGCGGGCGTTCGACGTCGAACAGGGCGAGAAGCGCGCCCGCACCGGGGCGCCGATGACGTACACGATCCACGACAAGGGCCTCTCCACGACGATCGGCTGGAAGAACAAGGACTCGTACGGCAAGTCGATCCCTACGCGGAACCGCGCGCAGCTGTACCGCCTGCGGAAGTGGCAACGGCGGATCCGCGTGAGCAACGCGACGGAGCGGAACCTCGCCTTTGCCCTGAGCGAGCTCGACCGGATGGCGAGCGGCATGGGACTCCCGCGGAACGTCCGCGAGACGGCCGCGATGGTGTACCGCAAGGCGGTGAACAAGAACCTGATCCGCGGGCGGTCGATCGAAGGCGTCGTGGCCGCGTCGCTGTACGCCGCATGCCGGCAGTGCAACGTCCCGCGCACCCTCGACGAAATCGCCAACTCGTCCCGCGTCGGGCGGAAAGAGATCGGCCGAACCTATCGGTTCATGACCCGCGAGCTCAAGCTCAAGCTCATGCCGACGAAACCCCAGGACTACGTCTCGCGCTTCTGCTCGGAGCTCAAGCTCACCGGCGAGGTCCAATCGAAGGCGGTGGAGATCCTCAAGGACGCCCAAGACAAGGAACTCACGTCGGGTCGAGGTCCCACCGGCGTCGCGGCCGCGGCGATCTACATCGCCTCGATCCTCTGCAACGAACGACGCACGCAACGGGAAGTCGCGGACGTCGCGGGCGTGACGGAAGTCACGATCCGCAACCGCTACAAGGAACTCACCGAGAAGCTCGGCATCAAGGTCGAGCTTTGAGCCCATCTCGGCCAGCTCGACCGGTCGCTAGGTTTCGGCCTCGACCGGGGTCCCTCAGACGTCCCGAATCGCTGTGACGAAGGCGAGAGACCATCCGACGATCCCGGAGACCGCATAGACGATTTCGAAGGCCGGAATGGCGTACGGTAGCACGACAACAAACGCGATCGCGAACAACAGCGCGGCGGACCAGACGGGCCACGCGCCGATCGCTTCGTGGGGTCGGATCCGCAGCCCGGCCCGCACGAGCAGGATCGAGGCGCCGACGGCCATGAGGAGCTTCTCGCTGAGGCTCGCCACGATCGGCGGCTCGGAGCCGGATACGATCAGCGCGACATGATACACGAGGAACGCGGCGAAGCCGAGGAATCCGAACGCCACGGCCCACCGAATCACGCCCCAGAACCGCAACGAGTCGAACCGATCCTGGATGCCCCGGTATAGGAGGAAGGGCGATCCGAGTCGGAGACCCACCGTGATCACGGCGATCGGTAGGAAGTAAGCGGGATCCGACGTCGCCGTGATTACGAGGATCACCGCGCCGACCGCCACGAGCGCGACCACGGCGAGGAGGATGCCTACGGAACGACGGGTCGCGGCGTACGTCCACGTGTGGCGCAACGCCGGCAGGAACAAGAGGAAGACCGCACCGAGGACGAGCATTCCCGAGAAGACGTAGACGAACTGGACTTCGGCGGCAGAAACCACGATCGAACCTACCTCATGAGCGGGCGTGGGATCAGGGCAGCCGAAGATTGCCGCGGATGATTGCGACGCATTGGCCGCCGACGCGGACGACTTTCGGCTTCCCGCCCTCCATCTCCACTGTCACCTCGATCCGACTCGCATGGTGGATCTCGATCCCCTGCTCGATCACGAACGTCGACGCGGGCAACTTCCCGTTCGCCGCGAGGTACGCCCCGCACGCGCCCGCCGCGCTCCCCGTCGCCGGATCCTCGATGTCGAGCTCCGGCACGAACGCCCGCGCGTGAACGTGGGCCTCGGGCGCCTCCGCCTCGAGGGCGAACGCGTAGCACACGATCTTCTCGCCGAACTTCGAGAGGACCTTGTGAAGGGCCTTCCGATCCGGATCCAGCTTCTTGACGACGTCGATGGATCGGAACGGCACCTGGAGCGACGCGATCCCCGTCGCGGCGACTTGCGGGACGAGCCCCTTCGGCCCGATGTCGCGAGCCCGCACGTTGAGCGCCTTGGCGAGCGGCTCGACGTTCTTCAGCTTCGCCCCGAGGACCGGCTCGCCTTGCGTCATGATGACTTTCTTCACCTGTCCGCCTTCACAGAGCAGCTCGAGCGGGAGGACGCCGATCTCGAGTTCCTGGTACACGACCGACGAGCCGTCGGGGTGCGGGACGAGGCCTTCCTCGGCGGCGACGAACGCCGTGCCGATCGACGGATGCCCGGCGAACGGGATCTCGCCGCCCGGGGTGAAGATGCGGTTGCGGTAGTGGGCTGCCGGGTTCGTCGACGGAAAGACGAAGGTCGTCTCGGAGAGGTTCATCTCCCGCGCGACGGCCGTCATCTCCGCGGGCCTCAAGCCGGTGGCCCGAGGGAACACGGCGAGCGGGTTTCCGGTCAGCGGCGTGTCCGTGAAGACGTCGACCCGCCAGAAGTCGAAGAAGCGGTCCGCCATCGCACTCGGCCTCGCAGGCGCATCGACGGCTCCCTCCTTAATCCTCCGGGCAGAATGACTCCTTTCAAGAATGTCAGCCCATCGCGGGTCTTGCGACCCGTTTCGGCTGGATCAGCCTGCTGCCGCTGCGACCAGGATTTTCACTTTCGGGCATCTCCCCCAGATACTTTGATGAGCGCCTCCTCCCCAAGAGGATGCTACGCTTGCTCACCGAGCCCTCGTCTTCCCCATCGAGTGGGGCGATGCACGCCTCCGTTGGCTCTTGAACGAATTCCGACTCATCGTGAACGAATCAATCCGGATTGCCATGCAGGGGGATCATCGATCACGTGCGCGACTCGTCCGAGCGGCCTATCGGGATCTGAGCGCCCGGCACTCGGTGTACAAGCAATACATTCCCTCCGCTTTTGAGGTGGCACTCGCCGTCCTGAAGGTCTATCGTCGGCGGCTAAGAAAAGGGAACCGGACCATGCCCCCCTTCATGCGACGCCTCATGTTGAAGGCGGAGAACCAATCGTATCGGCTCGACCGGGAGACAGGATGTCTGCGGATCCCAATCCGCGGGACTGAAGGACTCCAGCTCGATCTGCCCATTTCCGATTGGCATCGGTCGATCTTGAGCGACCCGTCGTGGGGCCTTGGCTCCCTAACTGTGGTCCCTGGAAAAGTGATCGTCGTCGTGCGAAAGGAGACTCCGAAGCCGTATGAACCCGAAGGGGCGATTGCTCTAGACACGAACGAGGGTTCTCTCGATGGCGTCGTCGCCAGGGGCGACATGGGGAAGCCGGTTACGCTGCCCTTAGATGGCGTGAGTCGAATCCAAGGCTTCCACTTTCGCAAGCGTCGTCGGCTCGCGCGCAAGAAGGCGCACGACCGGCGAATCAAACGAATCCTGCTGGACCGCGAGGGCCGGAGGGAAAGGGACCGCGTCCGACAGCGCCTCCACCGAGTCTCGAAAGGACTCGTCCGTTTCGCGGTGACGCGCAGAGCCGCGATCGTCCTTGAGGAACTGACGCTCCACGGAGCGGGGAGCCGGTCAAGGAAAACGAACCGCCGACTGTCCTCGTGGCCTCGATCCGAGGTCCATCGTCAGATCGAGTACAAGGCCGCCCTCGCGGGCGTGCCTATCATCAAAGTCAACCCTGCATGGACCAGCAAGACCTGCCCAGTGTGTGGCGCTCGGCGCCGAGATAGGGTGGGCCAGGATTTCGTGTGCCTCGCGTGCGACTGGGAGATGGACCGGCAAATCAACGCAGGCATGAACATCCTGAAGACCGCCTTGGCCTCGAACGAGGCCTTGGCAAGGGCTGTACGGTTCCAGCCCGGTGCCCTCCGCCATGATGTCGTGAGTCCCCTCTACGACCTCCTCCGAGAAGGAGGAGGCGCA
>DASPXQ010000211.1:0-13637 GCA_035637195.1 Thermoplasmata archaeon
GTCGTCAACATGTTAACTGGAAGCGGGTCCGTCGTCGGGGACGGGCTGGTGGCGCATCCGGACATCCGCGCGATCTCCTTCACGGGCGGCGTCGAGACCGGGAAGCACGTATACGAGAGCGCGGCGAAGAAGATGATCAAGGTCGGCCTCGAGCTCGGCGGCAAGAACGCGATCATCGCGATGGACGACGCGAACGTCGAGCTCCTGATGGACGGCGTCCTCTTCGGCGCGTTCGGGACCGCCGGGCAGCGGTGCACGGCGACGTCCCGCCTGATCGTCCACGAGGCGATCTATGATCGGGTCGTCGACGAGCTCGTAGCGCGCGCGGAAAAGCTGCGGGTCGGCAACCCGACCGACGAGGCGACGGACATGGGCCCGGTGGCTTCCCCCGACCAGGAGAAGAAGGTGCTCGAGTACATCGAGATCGGGAAGAAGGAAGGCGACAAGTTGCTGACCGGCGGGAAGAAGCTGACGGGCGGCGCCTTCGACCGCGGGTTCTACATCGCCCCGACGGTCTTTGCGGTCGACCGAAAGAAGAGGCTCGCGCAGGAGGAGATCTTCGGGCCCGTGCTGAGCGTCCTAAAAGCGCGGGACTACGACGACGCGGTCGCGATCGCCAACTCCGTGAAGTACGGGCTGAGCTCTTCGATCTATACGAACGATCTTCGTTGGTCCTTCCGCGCGATGCAGGACCTCGAAGCCGGCATCACGTACGTGAACGCGCCGACGATCGGGGCGGAAGTTCAGCTCCCATTCGGCGGTATCAAGGAGACAGGCCCGACGGACACTCGCGAGGCCGGCACGACCGCGCTCGAGGAGTTCACCTACTGGAAGACGGTATACGTGGACTACTCCGGGCGTCTGCAAAGGGCCCAGATTGACACGGAGAAGCTCGCCGGTGGATAGTCGCCGAGCCCGCTCGTCGCCTTACCGCCGGTCGGTCACTCGGATCACCAGCTTCAGGCCGGACCAGGTCGCGTCGATCGAGGCGACCTTGACGTCGATTCCCTTCGGATCCTTCACGCCCGGTACGTCACCCGCCACCGCCCCCGAGCATGTCCTTGCTCGGGGACGTCAGGTGCCTCGGGTCCAATACCTTTTCCGCTTCCTCCGGGCTCAGGATCCCTTTCTCGATCACGAGCTGCTTGACCGTCTTCCCAGTCTTCCCCGCCTCCTTCGCGATCTCCGCCGCCTTCTCGTAGCCGATGATCGGGTTCAGCCTCGCCGCGATCGCGGGGCTCGATTCCGCGTACCGCTGCAGGACGTCGATGTTCGCGCTGATGCCGTCGACGCACTTGTGCGCGAACACGCGGGCCACGTTCGCGAGGAGTTCGACGTTCTGCTGCAGCCGCTGCGACATCACCGGCATCATCGTCGACAGATCGAGGTTCGAATGGGTGTTCGCGACCGCGATCGCGACGTCGTTCCCGATCACCGTGACGGCGACCTGCATGACCGCCTCCGGGATCACGGGATTCACCTTGCCCGGCATGATCGACGACCCCGGCTGCACCGCCGGGAGGTTCAGCTCCCGCAGCCCCGTGTGCGGGCCGGAGCCCAGCCAACGCAGGTCGTTCGCGATCTTCATCATCGAGACGGCGACCGTGCGGATGGCCCCGCTCGCCTCGACGAGCGCGTCCCGGGCGCCCTGCGCCTCGAAGTAGTTCTCCGCGACGCGGAACCGGGTGTTCGTGGCGGCGCTGATCTTCTCGACGACCCGGCCCGGCATGTCCGGGTGCGCATTGATCCCCGTCCCGACCGCGGTCCCGCCGATGGCGAGCTCCGCGAGGGCCGCCCGCGCGGCGCTGATCCGGCGGATGCCATGGTCGATCTGCGACTGGTAGCCGGAGAACTCCTGCCCCAGCCGGATCGGGGTCGCGTCCATCAGGTGCGTCCGGCCGGCCTTCACGATCGGGTCGAACTCCTTCGCCTTCTTCGCGAGGCTGTCCTCCAGTTCCCGGAGCGCCGGGAGGAGATTCTGGTCGACCTCGATCAGGGCGGCCACATGGATGGCGGTCGGGATCACGTCGTTCGAGGACTGCCCCATGTTCACGTGGTCGTTCGGGTGGACGGCGCCCTTCTCGCCGAGCGGTGTGCCGAGGATCTCGTTCGCGCGGTTCGCGATCACCTCGTTCGCGTTCATGTTCGTCGAGGTGCCGCTGCCCGTCTGGAAGATGTCGAGCGGGAACTGGGAGTCGAGCTTGCCCTCCATGACGTCCTCCGCGGCCTTGACGATCGCCTTGCCGATTTTCGAGTCGAGGAGGCCCAGCTCCATATTCGTCTCTGCCGCGGCCTTCTTGATTAGCCCGAGCGCGTAGATGAAGCGCCGGCCGAACCGGATCCCGCTGATCGGGAAGTTCTCGATGGCCCGCTGAGTCTGGGCGCCCCAGTACGCATCTTTCGGGACCTTGAGTTCCCCCAGGAAGTCTTTCTCGATGCGATAGTCCGTCATGCGAACTCGCCGTCGGACGAGAGAGCGGGGGGGACATTAACCTTGCCAACATTCGGTTCTGTGACAAGTCGGGTGGTCATCCGGCAGAGTTTTCAGAATAGGTCCCACGATGGCCGAGCTCGCATCGAAGGTCAAGTCGAAGGCAGATCCGTTCGGATTTTCACTTTCACCGACCTCCTCCCTTTACGACCATAGCCACGGCCAGCCATGCGTGGATTACCAAGACCTCCGGTGGAAGACCACCGTCGAGCGGCCCGTCCGGCATGACGCGCCCTGCGCAGAACACGGACAGACCCGGGGTGCGACGATGGCGTCGCACCTCGGAGGAGCGACGGCCCATTCGTGGGCCGACTAGACCCGGCCTCCCACGAGGAGGCCAAGGGGTGTACGGTTCCACCCCGATGCCCTCCGCCGTGATGTGATGATTCCCCTCTACGACCTCCCAGCGCTCCTGGGCGGCGCACGGGAGGAGCGGATGCGGAGCGGAGTGACGTTGCGGTCGCGATTGTGCGAGAGGAGTCATCACCCTCAAACGTTACAGAACCCCAACATTCCGTACGGACGCTCGTCTGGACGCCCGTGACCCGGGGACCCCGTCGACGAGGCCTTGGACGACCGTCCGCGCGGTCCGGATTCCCACCATCTCCAGCCCGTCACTGGCGTTTAGGACGTCCTTCGTCCTGACGACCTCCTTCTGCTCCTGTCCCAGGAGGTGGCCCTGAAAGTGTCACACGCCACGATGACAAGGTATAATATAAACGCGTTATATTTGGTGTATCGAGTCCCACCGGGAGCGATCGGGAGGGTCCCATGCCGACAACGGCGCCGGCAGATCCGATCGTCGAGGAGGATCGGGTCTGTCCCGAATGCGGGAGCGAGCACCTCGTGCGCGACTACGCGCGCGGCGAGCTCGTCTGCGATTCCTGCGGCCTCGTGATCAGTGAGAGCGCCATCGACGAGGGACCGGAGTGGGCGGCGTATTCCGTCGAGGAAAACGATCGCCTCGCGCGGACGGGAGCTCCTCGCAGCTACGTCGCCGGCGCCTCCGGCCTCACGACGGTCATCCCGCTCGCGAACAAGGACGCCCGGGGGAACACGATCCCGCTCCGGGAGCGCGAGAAGTTCTACCGCATGCGGAAACTGCAGCGCCACTCGGGCCATTCCCGGCCGGGAGAGCGAAGCCTGCCCGAGACGATCCGCTCGCTCGACCGCGTCGCATCGCTCATGGGGCTCCCCCGCCCCGTCAAGGATGAGGCCGGGTTCATCTGCAAGAAAGCCCTCGAGAGGGGCCTCGTCCGCGGCCGCTCGATCGAGGCGATCGTCGCGGCGGCGGTCTACGCCGCTTGCCGGATCGACGGCGTCCCGCGGACGCTCGACGAGTTGCAACAGGTGACGGGCGTCCGGAAGAAGACGATCGGCAAGGCGTACGGAGCGCTCCTCCGGACCCTGACCCTGCGGGTGCCGCCGTCCCGGCCCTCGGACTACGTGAGTCGATTCTGCTCCCGCCTCGGACTGAGCAACACGGTCGAGGCGGAGGCCCACAAGATCCTGAAGGAACTGGAGAAGATCGAGAGCTCCATGTCGCTGTCCCCCGCCGGCACCGCCGCGGCAGCGATCTACCTCGCCTCCCTCGCGTGCGGCGAGCGCCGACCGCAGAAAGCAATCGCGAAGATCGCGGGCGTGAGCGAGGTGACCCTCCGCAACCGCTTCCAATTCATGGAGGGGTTCATGCAACAGCTGGTCCTGCCGCGCGGTCGTGCGCCGAAACTCACCGGTCCGACGGGGCCGGCCGACTGAACGCGGCGACCCTGGAATTCACATCGCGCGCGAATCGGAGGAAAGGTTTGATATGGGGCGCTTGCGTGCCACGAGTGGAGCCGAACAGATGTCTGGAAACGAATGGGTGAACGCACGCCCGTCCGGACGTTCGACCGATCCGTTCAAAGGGGCTCGATACGAATTGGTAAACTCCCAAGAAGGCCCTCGCCTTGGGGCGTAGGGGCGACATCGCATGGGCGCGGCGACCGTGACGCGGAACGACGTCTCCTGGATGATCGGAGGGCCCCAGGGGAGCGGCGTCGATTCGTCGGCGAACGTTTTCGCGCGCGCGTGCGCCGCGGGCGGCCTCCACGTGTTCGGCAAGCGGGAGTTCTATTCGAACATCATGGGCGAGCATTCGTACTTCCACCTTCGCGCGCACACGAACCTTGTGCGCTCGCACATCGATTCGGTGAACGTCCTCGCGACGTTCGAGGCGGAGACCCTCTTCCGTCACGCCCGCGAGGTCACGGACGACGGCGCGATCGTGTACGATCCGTCCCTCGGCAAGACGCGCCTGTCCGACGTTCCCACGATCGAGAAGCGACTGTATGCCGATCTCAAGACCTACCTGATTTCCCGCGGCGTCGGCGAGACGTTCGACGACCTGCTCGCGGCGTCGAAGCAACGAGGGGTGACGCTCCTGCCGATCCCGTTCAAGGATCTCCTCGAACAGATCGCCGACGAGTTCAAGGTCGACCAGCTCAGCAAGATCTCCCGGGTCGTTAACATGCTCGCGGTTGGCGCGTCGTTCGGCGTCCTGGGGTTCGACTTCTCGACGATGGAATCGGCCCTCGCGGACGTGTTCAGGAACAAGGCCAAAATCGTGAGCATGAACGCGTCGGGCGCGCGGAAGGCGTACGAGCTGGCGGGGTCCCTCGCGCCGGACTTCGGCTACCGACTCGAGCGGATCGCCCGGAAGGAGCCGCGGCTCTTCTTGACCGGTAGCCAGGCGACGGCGCTCGGCAAGCTGTACGGCGGCATGCGCTTCCAGACGTACTACCCGATCACCCCCGCGTCGGACGAGAGCGAGTTCCTCGAGGAGAACGAGGTCCTCGAGCTCAATGGTCACGGCCTCGCGCCGGATGCCGCGGAGGCCGCGCCCGCAAAGGAGAAGGGCGCCTCGGTCCTCGTCGTGCAGACGGAGGACGAGATCGCCGCGGTGACGATGGCGACGGGTGCCGCATTGACGGGCGCGCGATCGGCGACCGCCACGTCGGGCCCGGGCTTCTCCCTCATGATGGAGGGGATCGGGTGGGCCTCGATCAACGAGGTGCCCCTCGTCATCACGCTCTACCAGAGGGCCGGCCCGAGCACCGGCATGCCGACTCGCCACGAGCAGGGGGACCTTCGCTTCGCCCTCCATGCGGGCCACGGCGAGGCGCCGCGGATCCTCCTCGCTTCGGGCGACTTCGAGGAGTGCATCCGCGACGGCTTCCTCGCCTTCAACTACGCGGAGCGGTACCAGATGCCGGTAATCCACCTCGTCGACAAGGCTCTCGCGAACAGCTACGCGACGGTCGGTGTGCCGGACTTGTCCGACCTGAGAGTGGACCGAGGTGCGACCGCCCCTGCGAACGACGGATATTCGAAGGACAATCCCTACAAGCGGTTCGATCTCGGGAACGGGCCGGTGTCCCCGCGGGCGTTCCTCGGTCAGGAAGGCACGATCTTCTGGAACACGGGCGACGAACACGACGAGTTCGGTCACATCACGGAAGATCCGGTGGTGCGGGACGCGATGATGGAGAAGCGGTTCGCGAAGCTCGACCTCGCGGCCCGCGAGATCCCGTCCGAGGAGAAAGTCAAGTACTTCGGGCCGAAGGGGGCGCCGACCGTGATCGTCTCCTGGGGCTCGACGAAGGGAGCCCTCCTGGACGCGCTCGACCGCCTCTGGGCGGAGGGCGCGAAGGTCGGCTACCTGCACGTCCGGCTGATCAACCCTTTCCCGGTGGACGAGGTCCTCGCGCACCTCGCGAAGGCGAAGCGCCGGATCGGCGTGGAGATGAACTTCGGGGCACAGCTCGCCGGGATCGTCCGCGAGCGGACAGGAATCGAGATGACCCACTTCATCCAGAAGTACAACGGACGGCCGATGTCGAACACGGAGCTATACGACGCGGTCCAGGCGATCCTCCGCGGGAAGGCGGAGAAGCGGACGGTGCTGACCCATGGCTCTTGAGCAGGTGATGAAGCCGTCGGACTTCGCGACGGAGGTCCACAACGACTGGTGCCCGGGCTGCGGCGACTTCGGCATCCTGCGGACGATCCAGATGGCGCTCGCGGAACTCCGCATGGAGCCGCACCGCGTGACGATCGTGTCGGGGATCGGCTGCTCCGCGAAGACGATCCACTACGTGCGTACGTACGGCGTGCACACGCTGCACGGCCGCGCCCTCCCGTATGCGACCGGCGTCAAGCTCGCGAACCCCCAGCTCAAGGTCCTCTGCCTGAGCGGCGACGGGGACGGGCTCGGGATCGGCGGCGGCCACTTCGTCAACGCGGGCCGGCGGAACTTGGACATGCTGTACATCATCTACGACAACGGCGTCTACGGCCTGACGAAGGGCCAGGCCGCCCCGACGCTGAAGCTCGGCGTGCAGACGAAGTCCCTTGCGCACCCGAACATCAACGACGCCGTGAACCCAATCTGGCTCGCCCTCGCGGCCGGCGCGACGTGGGTCGGCCGCGGATACTCGTACGACATCAAGCACCTCGTCTCCCTGATCAAACAGGGGATCGATCACAAGGGCTACGCCTTCCTGGACGTCCTCCAGCCCTGTCCGACGTACAACGACATCAATACGAAGGAGTGGTACGGAGGGGAGGATCGGAAGGACTCGACCTCGGGCCGCGCGCTGCCTCGGGTCTACAAGCTCGAGGACGAAGGATTCGATCCGGTCGTCCACGAACCGGCCGAGATCGAGAAGAAGGCCACGCAGGCCCTGGAGAAGGCGCTCGAGTGGGGCGATCACATCCCGATCGGGGTGTTCTACAAGAACGAGCACATCCCGACGTTCGAGGAGCGCATCGCGCAGCGCGTGCCGACCTACCTCGACAACCCTCCCGCCCTCCAGGCGATCGCGGGCGCGCACGGCGAGCCGAGGACCGACCTCACGAAGCTCCTTCAGCGGCTCACGTTCAACTCGTCGTGAGGGCGGCGCGTTTCGCGCCTCGCGGGTTCTCGAGCATCTCCGCGGCCGGCTTGCCCATCTCCCAGATCCGTTCGGACATCTCGGACATCGCATTCGCGATTGCCGGGTCGTCGGTCCAGATCGCGATGTCGTCCCCTCGGTACGAGGAATCGTCGTCCGGAATCGGGTGACTCATGAGGAATTCGACCCCGTCGAAGACGTGCATGTACACGGGCATCATGAAGTCGATGTGGCGGACCTCCGCGTGGCGCAGGAGCGTCCGCACGTCCTCCCGGTTCTCCGGGGTGAAGCAGAACGCGTACTTGAGGCGGACGCCCTGCTTCGATTTCTCGACGAGTTCCGGTGAGAAGGCGCCGAGGATCCGCCCCGGGCTCTTCGTCGTGCCGATGCCGATGACCTCCCGGGTCGAGGAGTCGTACATGTTCAGCAGACGCTCCCGCACATTCTTCCGACCGTAGATCGCCTCGAACCGTCCGCGGGACTCCGGCTCCTGCCGGGCGCTGATCGCGAACTCCCTCGCCAGCGACTCGAGGCCCGCGTCGAGCTGATTCGCGCGGGACCGCAGATCGTCCGCCAAGGTCCTCAGGTATGCGGCGAAGGGGACCGCCTTGTAGCGGAGCGGTGTCTCGGGGAGGATCTGCACGAGCCCTTTCTCGTGGAGTTGTTGCATCGTCGAGTAGATGCGCGTCCGAGGGACCTTCGACATCGGCGGCACCTGGCTCGCCGTCGCCGTGCCGAGGTCGAGGAGTGTCAGGTAGACTCGGGCCTGATACTCGGTGAGCCCATGGTCCATGAGCTTCCGGACGCGGTCCGGGTTGATGGGCACGGGCCTTCGAAGGCGATAGCCCGCATAAACGTTGTTACGCATTGCGGTGACACGGCCTTCCCGAAAAAGGGAATAGCTCGCGGTCGATGGTCCCCGCCCGATGGCGGGACCGGGCACGGAGGATGGCGCGCTGCGCCGCGCCCTCGAGGAGAGCCTCGGCCCCGGGAATGTCTTCATGGACGAGCGCACTCGCCATTCCTATGCGACGGATGCGAGTCCGTGCGTCGTCGAGCCGCGGGCCGTCGTGGCGGTGCGGTCCGAGGAACAGGTGTTGCGCACCCTCGCGGTCTGCCGCGACGAGCGCGTACCGCTGACGCCCCGTGCTTCCGGCACGTCGCTATCTGGCGCGGCCGTTGGGCCCGGCGTGATCCTCGACACGACCGGGTTCCGGCGGATCCTCGAATTCAGCGCGACCGGCGGCTGGGTCCGCGTCGAACCTGGCATCCTGCTGTCGGAGCTGAATGCGTTCCTCCGAGAGAAGGGCGTCCGCTTCGCCCCGGACCCGGGCAGCCAGGAACTCTGTCGGATCGGCGGCATGATCGGCCACAACGCATCGGGCTACCGGACGGTGAAGTACGGCCAGACGATGGACCACGTCCTCGCGTTGCGCGTCGCACTCGCCGACGGAACAGTCCTCGACGCTCGGGATATCGCAATCGGGACTCCGGAGTGGAAAGACCGGGTCGACCGAGCTCCGGCGCTCGAGACCGTCCGCAGGACGATCGAGACGCATCGACGCGAGATCCTCGCGGCCCGGCGGCCGATCCGGAAGCACGCTTGCGGCTACGACGTCTTCACAATCGCCGAGTCTCTGGAGCGGGGCGTGTTCCCCCTCGCGTCCCTCTTCGTCGGGAGCGAGGGCACGCTCGGGGTCGTGACGCAGGCGACGCTGCGCGTCCTGCCGATCCCCCATCGGCGGCTGACCCTCCTGGTGTACCTCGATCGCTTCGAGGAGCTCGGTGCCTTCGTCGGGGAGATCGCGGCGCTCTCTCCGAGCGCGATGGAGGCCGTGGATGGGGAGTCGCTGCGCCTCCTCCCGCGGGATGCCCTGGGCGTACCGGAATCCGCCGGGGCGATGCTGCTCGTCGAGTTCGACGAAGGCGATCTGGACGGGATCGCGAAGGTCGTCGTCGAGCGAATCGGGCCGCGATTCCGCCTCAGTCGCGGCATCGAGGTCGCGGACAATCCGGAGCGGCAGACGACCCTTTGGAAGGTCCGACGGTCCCTGCTTCCGATGATCAGCCAGCGGCCGGGCCCCCGCAAGGCATGGGGGTTTGTCGAGGACCCGATCGTCCCGCGGGACCGGGTTCCGGAATTCATCGCCTTCCTCGTCGACCTCGCGCAGCGAAACGACACGGTCGCGGGAATCTACGGCCACATCGGCGACGGCAACACGCACTACCGCCCGCTCTTCGACCCGACGGATCCCCTCGACTTCGAACGGATGCGGGCGTTGCGCACGGAGTTCGACGACGCGGTCCTCGAGCGGTTCCGCGGCGCTCCGTCCGCGGAGCACGGGATCGGCCGGATCCGCGCCGAGACGCTCCCGAGGGTCTGGGGGCCCGCTGTGTACGACGTCATGCGGCGAATCAAGGGGGCGCTCGATCCCGGTGGGCTCCTCAATCCCGGCGTCCTCTTCTCGGACGAACCGTGGTGGGCGGCGTGGGGCGGCCTCGAGGCGCGCGGCCCGATGTGACCGCGGACCCGCACGTACCGAAGCTTTAAGCCGACCCCCTCGTACATTTCCTCGGGGGAATCGATTACGACCGGCCCTTGTTTCCATCCGTCCATCGCCAGGGACGAAGGGTTAAGAGCGACTCGGGCATTCGAGGCGCCCGGCCGCGGGCGATCGACCCACCGACGGAGGCCATGAGCCCATGATCCAGCGCGCGGAGCAGGCGAACATCGTCGGCCTGCGGTCGAAGGATTTCGTCGAGTGGGTCGAGGAGAACATCGACGCGCCGATGAAACGGGGCCCCGGAGGCGCGCTCCTCGAACGGCTCAAGGGCGGCATCGTCGGCGAGTTCTTCAACTGGGCGAAGCGGAACTCGACCTGGCCGTTGCACTTCGGCATCATGTGCTGCGCGATCGAGATGGCGGCGACCTCGGACCCCCGGTACGACATCGAGCGCTTCGGCGTCATCTACCGGTCCTCGCCGCGCCAGTGCGATGTGCTCCTCCTGAATGGCCCGATCTCCCTGAAGCTCCGCCCGGCCGTCCGCCGGCTGTACGAGCAGATGGCCGAGCCGAAGTGGGTGATCGCGATGGGCGAGTGCACGATCTGCGGCGGGCCGTACTACGACTCGTACTCGATCGTCAAGGGCTCGTACACGTTCGTGCCGACCGACATCTTCATCCCCGGCTGCCCGGTGCGGCCGGAGGCCCTGATCGACGGCTTCCTCAAGCTGAGCGCGAAGATCAAGGCCGAGCGCAGCGGATGGGTGCGGACGAAGAAGGGCCGCCTCGTGAGCGCGCGCGAGGGCCAGCTGATGGACATGCAGAAGGGCGAATACACGTATGAAGTCCCCCAAGTCCGAACCTGACCAGGGGCGTCGGAAGGTCGGCACGATCGGCGGCACCGTCCGGCCGATGCTCGCGACGATCAAGCAGGCGCTCGTCACGATGCCCGGGATCAACCGCCTCGTGCCCGGCGGCCGCAAGCCCGTGACCCACCTGTACCCGTATCAGAAGGTCGAGCTGCCCCTCGCATACCGCGGCCAGCACAGCATCGACTGGTTCAAGTGCATCGGGTGCGAGCTGTGCGCCAAGGTCTGCCCGAACGAGTGCATCTACTTCGAGTTCTACGAGGTCGGGCCGACGTCGGAGTACCTCAACCCGAGCCGCGCACAGCTCGACGAGATGAAGAAGATCGTCCGAAGGCCCGCCGTGGACATCGGACATTGCCTGTTCTGCGGCAACTGCATGGAGTACTGCCCCACGGACGCATGGAACTTCACGCAGGAATTCGAGCTCGCGGACTACGCCCGCGAGGACCTCTACTACCGCGCGGACGAGCTCCGCATGCCGAAGGAGAACTCGGACAAGGAGATCGTCCTGATCAACCGCATCGGCGAGCACCCGATCCTCGAGGTGGACGTCTGCATCGGCTGCCGTAAGTGCGAGCGCGAGTGTCCGACCCGCTGCATCGACATGCTCGACGGCCCGAACGACCGCAAGGGCAAGCCCATCGTCATCCCGGAGTTCGACTACACGAAGTGCATCGGCTGCCAGCAGTGCGTCGACGTCTGCCCGGTCGACTGCCTCCACATGGAGGAAATCGGCTACAAGGACCTCGAGGGATTCTACCACATCAACCTGCAGGGCGAGGTCAAACTGCTCGAGGAACAGGTCGAGAAGTAGCCAGAGCGGCGTCGCGCGATTATTCCGAACGGCATTGCAATCCTTTTATCCTATTCCCATTATCCATAGGCTCCTCACCGCTACGAGGCTCGCTGATGGTCCGCACGACGGTCGTCGGAAACTACCCCCGCGTGGGAGACGCGTTCGAAGAGCAGTCCCTCCGCCGTGCGATCGCCCGGTTCGACAAAGGGGAAATCGACGCCGCCCAGCTCCGTGAGGCGGAACGCGAGGTCGCGGAGGCGGCTCTCCGCGAACAGAACGAGGCCGGCATCGATGTCGTGACGGACGGCCAGATCGGCTGGTACGACAGCCAGAGCCACATCGCGCGGGGACTCGAGGGAATCGAGGTCGACGGTCTGGTGCGATACTTCGACACGAACACGTACTACCGCCAGCCGGTGGTCCGGAGCGCTATCGCCTGGAACCATCCGATCCTGGTCGACGAGTGGAAGTTCGCCCAGGCGCACTCGCTCGCTCCCGTGAAAGCGGTCCTCACGGGCCCGCTGACGCTGGCGTCCCTTGCGCTCGACAAGCACTACGGCAAGAAGAAGGCCCTCACGCTCGACCTCGCGGCTGCTCTCGGTGAAGAAGTCGGCGCCCTTGCCAAAGCCGGGGCGGCTCACATTCAGATTGATGAGCCCGCGTTGACTCGGTATCCCGCGGACCTTTCGCTGGCCATCGAGGGGCTCGAGCGGATTCGCTCGCGGAAGGGATCATCGGCCCTCACGCTGTTCACGTACTTCGGGGACGTAGCGAAGGGGTACCGAGATCTGATCGGGGCCCCCGCGGACCTGCTCGGCTTCGATCTGGTGCAAGGCGCCGCCACGTGGCCCGCGATCGCGAAACACGGGTCCGAGAAACCGCTGGTGCTCGGGGTCATCGATGCGCGGAACACGAAACGGGAGGAACCCGAAGCGGTCGCGAAGAAGGTGCTCGGGCTGAAAGACGCCGTCGATCTCGGGAGGTCGTATCTGTCGCCGTCGAACGGTTTGGAATTCCTGCCACGGGAACGGGCGCGGGAGAAGCTGCGCATCCTGACGGCCGCGGCGAAGAAGGTCGGGCTGGGCTCATGAGCGCGCTCCTGACCACCAGCGTGGGCTCCTTCCCGAAGCCCGACTACCTCTCCCGTGCCCGGACAAAAGCCTCGAAAGGCGAGCTCTCGAAAGAAGGCCTCCGGGATCTCGAGCAGAAGGCGACCGCGGAATGGATCCGATTCCAGGAGGAGATCGGCATCGACATCCCGGTCGACGGCGAGCAGTACCGGGGCGACATGGCGACGTACTTCGCGGAGAACATCGAGGGCACGGAGATCTCCGGGCTCGTGCGGTCGTACGGCAACCGCTATTACAAGAAGCCGATCATCGTCGACGAGCTCGGCGTGCGCGGGCCGATCAGCGTCGACTGGTTCACGTTCGCGCAAGGCCTCACGAAGAAGCCGGTCAAAGGGATGATCACGGGCCCGTACACGATGATGGACTGGTCGTTCGACGAGTTCTACGGATCGCGGGAGGAGGCGTGCCTCGCCTTCGCGAAGCTCCTGCACCGGGAGGCCCTCGCGCTCGAGGCGGCGGGCGCGAAGATCGTCCAGGTCGACGAACCCGCACTCTCGACGCGATTCGACGAACTGCCCCTGCTCGTGAAAGCTGTCGGCGTCGTGACGAAAGGACTGAAGGCAAAGACGATCCTCCATACGTGCTACGGCAACTACAACGAGATATTCGAGTACTTCAACCGACTGCCCGTCGACCAGCTCGACCTGGAGATGTCGAACTCGGGGCTCGACCTCCTCGACCGGTTCAAGAGAGAACCGCTGAAGAAGGAGATCGCCTTCGGCGTGGTCGACGTCCACAGCCACGTCATCGAGCCCGAATCGCTCATCTGCGATCGGATCGAGAAGGCGCTCACGATCTTCGAACCGAACAAGCTCTACATCGACCCGGATTGTGGTCTCAAGACGCGGACCGTGGAAGAGGCGCAGGGCAAGCTTCGGAACATGGTGGCGGCGACGCGAGCGGTCCGCAGTGTA
>DASPXQ010000212.1:0-3036 GCA_035637195.1 Thermoplasmata archaeon
GGACGCCGCCGTGACGTTCGCCACCGGATTCCAGGTCAATCTGGGGGCGATCTCCTGCTTGGTCGGCAAGGGGGACACGGTCTACCTCGACAAGCAGGATCACGCCTGCATCATCGATGGGGCGCGCCTCTCCTTCGGCGAAGTCCGCAAGTTCCGCCACAACGACCCCTCGGACCTCGCGCGTCAGATGCGGCAGGACGGCAGCAGGGGCCGTTTCATCGTGGTGGACGGAGTCTTCTCGATGGAGGGGGACATCGCGCCCCTTCCGGAGATCCTGGCCGCGGCGCGCGAGTCCGCCGCCGGCCTCATGGTGGACGACGCCCACGGCATCGGCGTGCTCGGCCCGACCGGCCGGGGGACCTGCGAACATTTCGGCGTGGAGGAGGAAGTGGACCTGATCATGGGCACCTTCTCCAAGTCTCTAGCTTCGGTGGGAGGCTTCATCGCCGGCGACGCCACCATCATCGACTACATCAAACACAAGGCTCGCACGATGATCTTTTCCGCGGCTCCTCCGCCCGCCTCCGTGGCCGCGGCGCTGGAGACTCTGGACATCATCGAGAGGGAGCCCGAACGCCGGGCGAGACTCTGGCAGAACACGCTCTTTTTCCGGGAAGGGTTGAAATCCCTGGGGCTGGACACCGGCAACTCGCAGACGCCAGTCGTTCCGATCGTCGTGGGAGAGGACGCCGTCGCTTTGGAAATGGTGCAGCGCCTGCACGAAGCCGGCGTCTTCGTCAACTGCGTCCTCTCGCCGGCTACCCCGCCCGGACGAGCGCTCATCCGCACGTCGCTCATGGCCACGCACACCAGAGAGCAGCTCGCGCGCGCTCTCGAAGCGATCGAGAAGGTCGGCCGGCACGTCGGTCTCGTCAGGGCCGTGGAGGTGTGACGGCCTCCTCCCTCGGATGACCGTCTCCATCGAACCCATTTCCCGCTCGAAGCGGGATCTCTCGCGCTTCTTCGACGTCGCGGACCGGATTTACCGGGATGATCCCAACTGGGTTCCGCCACTGCGCGACGACGTCGCGAAGGTCTTCGCCGAGAAGAACCCGTTTTTCCGCCATGCGGAAATCGAGCTCTTCGTGGCGCGCCGCGACGGCGAAGACGCGGGGAGAATCGTGGCGATCCTGGACCGCCATCACAACGACTTCCATGGCGAGAAGACGGGCTTCTTCGGGTTCTTCGAATCGGAGAACGACCGGGCCGTGTCGGACGCGTTGCTCGACGCGGCCGCGAGCTGGGTGCGGCGTCGCGGCATGGAGATCCTGCGCGGGCCCGCGAACCCGAGCCTGAACGACGAGGCCGGCCTGCTGGTGCTGGGATTCGATAACCCGCCCGTCCTGATGATGACGTACAACCCGCGTTACTACGTGGACTTGATCGAGGCGGCGGGCTTTCGGAAAGCGAAGGATCTCTTCGCCTATTGGTTCGAGATCGGGCCGGAGCCGCTCGCGCGTTTCTCGCGAATCAACGAACGGTTTCGCAGGCGCACCGCCGACGTCGAGGTGCGCAAGGTCTCCAAGCGCAGCCTCAAGGCGGACCTGCCCATGATCCGCGAGGTCTACAACGAAGCCTGGGAAAAGAACTGGGGCTTCGTGCCGATGACCCCCGAGGAGATGGACTTCATGGCCTCCCGGTTGAAGCCCCTCCTCGACGAGAACTTCCTCTTCCTCGGCGAGGCAAGAAAACCCGATGGATCCCTCGAGCCGGTCGCGTTCATGCTCTCCCTGCCCGACTACAACACGGCCATAAAGCCGCTTCGCGGAAGGCTTCTGCCGTTTGGCTGGCTGAAGTTTCTTCTGGGACTGAAGAAGATCAAGATCCTCCGTGTCGTCACACTGGGATTGAAAAGGGACTACCGCATGCGCGGAATCCAATCCATCATGTTCGAAGAAGGCCTGAAGGCCGCGCTGAAACGCGGCTTCACCGGCTGCGAAGTCTCCTGGATGCTCGAGGACAACGATCTCGTTCTGAGGTCCGTGCGGCTATGGGGTGGGAGGCACTACAAGACGTATCGCATCTACGATAAGACGTTGTGAGCCTTGCGGCCAGACGCCGGATCGTTCTCTTCGCGCCGTAGGGGCGGGCCTCGCGCCCGCCCGCCCCACTCGGACACGCCGTGTCGTGGAGACGGCGTAGCACTCGCAGTGCCATCACGTCTACCGATCGTGCCCTGGCAGCACGAGCGCGGGTGTCGTGTTGATTTGTGGGGCGGTGAGGAGCTGGTCCTTCTCGACCCGCCGGCGAAACGGGTAGAGGCGGGCGGCCGCGAGGGCCGCCCCTACGGAACGGTGAGACTCCTGGAACGCGCGGCACCCATCCAGCGGTCGTAGAGACGATCCCCCAGTGGGACGGTGAGGACGGCGAGGACAGCGCCCGCGATCACGTCCACGACGTAGTGGTACCGGCAGTAGACCGTCGAGATCACGAGGCAGACCGCGACGGGCAGCAGCCACCAGAACGCGGCGCGCGCGCGCTGGAACGCGACGATCATGACCACGACCGCGATCATCGTGTGACCGGAGGGAAACACGTCGAACTTCGTATTCTCCAGTTCATCGAGCGTCGAAGAGATTGTGCGGGACAAGGAGGTCGTCTCAAGCGGAACCGTGTGGCGGGAGGCCAGGGCCACGCGCGGGCCGAGCGCGGGCAGGGCAAAGTATCCCGCGTAAGAAACGACATAGGCGAGGGTGAGGGTGAAGATGAAGCGGCGTGCCGTCGATTGGCTTCGCCTCCAGATGACGGCGCCGAGAGCGATCGCGATGAAGTAGTAGGTCAGGTAGGCCAGGAAGAAGAGGTCCGTGAGGGCGGGACGCACGAACCGCTGAAGCTCGACCGTCGGGTCTGCGTGGAAAAGCCAGCGATCCGCCGCGATCAAGAGGTCATCGTGCGCGAGAGCCTCGGGCCCTTGATCGTCGCGGCCCGTCCCCTCGCGCACGATGAAGGGCCCGAGGCTCTCGTAGAGGATCGGTACGAACGCGATCGGATAGAAGTTGACGAGAACCCGCAGCACCGGAGGGAGCCGATCTTCTC
>DASPXQ010000213.1:0-12803 GCA_035637195.1 Thermoplasmata archaeon
CTACTTCTTCAGTAAGCGGAAGCCGAAAAGCGGCAAACCGATGGATGAAATGCCGAAGAATCGGAAGATCGGCGTGAACAAGCGCACGGGCCTTCCGTTCCTGCGGAAAGGCTGAGTCCACTCTCGCGAACCCCACCCGCCGAGGCAGCATGGGGGAGGACCTCGGCCCTTTTCTCTTTCCGTCCGGACTGCGGAGACGACCGCTCCGCTCACGCCACGCCACCCGGGTACCGTCATCGGCATGAGCGAACACGAGTGGCGCACACCGCAACACGTCCGATTCCAGACGTAGACCAAGGGCTCGTATGCTCCCCGGCCCCCCAATGCCGGCCGCGATAGCGGAGCATCCGGTCTCCGGATTCCTGCCACTTGGCCCGGCGGTCGGATCTCCGCCGCGACCGCGTTCCGCGGTCGACCGGCGATTTCGCTGGAAAGTATTTTACTGGAGGCGTGATGCCCGCCACCATGCCCGAAGGCACCGTCTCGTTCGAGGTCGCGGCGCCGGTCGATCGGGTGTGGGCGTTCCTTTCCGACATGCGCCGCGTCGGCGGCTGCGTGCCCGGCGTGCAATCGGTCGAGGTCCTCGATGCGAACCGCGCCCGCTGGAACCTCAAGGTGAAGATCGGCCCGCTCTCCCAGGAGCTCGTCGTCCTCACGGAGACGCTCGAGCAGGTCCCGATGCGACACGGACGGTTTCGGGGCGAGTCCGACAGCATGGACCTGATCGGGACGATCGACCTCGCGCCGCTCGGGGACGCCACGAAGGTCACGTACACGATGGCCGTGCAGGCGAAAGGTCCGCTCGCGCGGATCATGGACAACTTCATGCGGTCGAAACTGAAGTCGCAGACCGAAGAATTCGCCGCGAACGTGAAGAAGGCGCTCGAAGGCTGATGTCGGAGCGTTTTCGTCCGCGTTGCCTCCTACGCGTGGCTCCCGTTCAACCCTGATAACGGGAGGCGATGTCTTTTAATCGAGCGACCCTGAATCGGCCCCGTGTCGTTCGGACCGCCAGCGAACGGCAGCGAACCCCCCCGACCGAAGTTGCTGGCCGAAGAACTTCTGCTCTACGACAAGGACGGACAGTCCCTCCTCGACGACCACGCCCTCCGCATCCTGATCGCCCTCCACCAGGAGAAGCTGACGGCCCAGGAGATCGCGAACCGGTACCGCGTCCCGATCGCCGCGTGCTATCGACGTGTACGCCGGCTCGCCTCCCTCGGGCTGATCTCCGAGGCGGGATTCGTGACGGAGGGCCGTCGAAGGCCGGCGCGCCTCTACAAGTCCGAAGTGGACCGCTTCAACATCACCTACGGCAGCGGCAAGATGCATCTGCACCTCATCCTCCGGAACGGCACGGACGTCGCGACCGTCGTCGGGGTGCCGCCGGACATCGGCGTCAGTGAAACAGCGGCTCCAGCCCCTCACGATATCGGGGAATATCCGTCCGCATGATGTCGGGGTTCGCGCGGCGCTCGATGGCGGCATAATACGCAAGGAACTGCAACGGCACGATGCTGACGATCGGGCGGAGGATTCGCTCGATCGACGGGAGCCGGATTTCCGCATCGGGCGCATCCCCGATCGTCGTCACGCGCGCTCCGAACCGCAGCATGGACTTGCGGATCGCCTCGGCCCGCGCCCCGTCGTCCCGGGAGCGCAGCATGACAACGGATTCGCGGCGATCGATCGAGAGGCAGGGACCGTGGAGCACCTGCTCCGTGTGGTAGCCGCTCGCCGGAAGGCTGCACGTCTCCCGGATCTTCAGCGCGGCCTCTAGGGTGGTGATCGCATCGAGCCCACCTCCGAGGAACGTCACCCGGTCCCGCCGGGCCACGCCGCGCGCGATTTCGCGGATTGAAGCCTCGCATTCGAGGGCGGTCTCGAGCGAATGCGGAAGCGCCCGCACACCACGCCGGACGCCCGACAATTCGGGGCCGCCGAGTCGGGCTCCCAACGCCGCGAACGCCGTCAGCTGCGTCGTGTAGCTCATCGTGTTCGCCCACGAGCGATCGTGGGTCGAGCCGATCACCCACGTCCGATCCGTCTCCTTCTCCATATCGGATCCGGGAAGGCCACACAGGCCGAGCGTTCGAGACCCTCCTCGCGCCGCCCGCCGGAGGGCCACGTTCGTGGTCGGCGTGGAACCGCTGTGGCTCACGCCGAGAACCGTCGCGGCGCGCGACGGGCGCAACCCGTACGCCAGGTCGTATGCATGGACCGCGCGGACAACGCCGGTCGATCCGACGGCTTCCTGGAGGACCCGGGCTCCGTACATGGCGGCGTGAAAGGACGTCCCGCAGCCCGTGACGATCAGCTCGCGACGACGCCCGACGAACGGGCCGAGGTCCGCGCCTCGGGTCCGCTCCAGGGCCTCCTCGACGAACGCGGGCTGGCCGCGGATCATGTCGTGCATGTGGAACGGGTGACGCGTCCTCGGGTTCGAAAAGCGGACCATGGCCGCGCATGGCGCTCCGCGAAATAAACCCGAAGGGACCCCGCCGGGGGCCTGAAAACGGAACAACTCGGCTCACGGTTAAAATGGAAACCGGTCTGATAGCGGCTCGGGAGAGGTGAGCTGGTGGACGGGCCGCCGAAAGAGCCGCACTGAAGGTCTCAGGGGGGAGCGCCCGCGCGGGTCGAGAGCCCCGAGGACTCCGCGCCTTTCGCGAGGTCCTCGACCTGCGCCGCCAAGGCTGGATTGCCTAGACGGCGCACGATCGCACGGGCCTCCTGGAGGATCTTGAGGCCGGAGTCACGCTCGCCCTGCTCGAGATAGAACCGTCCCACGTAGATGAGCGCCCGGGCGTAGTCGGTTACGCCGCCGAATTCCTTCAGCCCGCGGAGCCCGCGATCGAACAGACGGGTCGCGCGGTTCCAACGGCCCAGTCCCATCTCTCGTTGCCCATCCGTGATGTCGATCAAAAAGAGAGTGTCGCGTTCCTCGAGGACCTGCACGAGCCGCTTCGCCTCTTGCAGCATCGTCCCGGCCTCCGGATAGAGCTCGAGATCCGTCATCGCCGCCGCGCGGTCCATCATCGCGTACGCTTGGAGTCGAATGTCCCCGACCAGCCGCGCGAGCTGCAGCGCCCGATCGTAGTACTTGAGGCTCTCCTCGTGCCGGCCGAGGTCGTGCAGCGACACGCCGACCGAGATGCACGCCCGCGCCGTCTCGGTGAGGTTCCCGCCGCGTTCCGCGATGCGGAGGCTCTCGAGCTTGAACTCGAGCCCGCGCTCCCTGTTGCCGCGTTCCGCCTCGATCGTCCCCAGGGCCGCGAGGCTCCGGGCGAGCGGACCGGGCTCCGAGGCCTCCGTCGCCAGGTCGACCGATTGGTTCATGTGCGCCGCGGCCTCGGCGAGCTTGCCCTCCGACTCCTCCAGGAGGGCGGTCTCCCGCAGCAGGTGCGCGCGCTCCGAGACATCCGGATGGGCATCGAGGCGGGCGCGGGCCTCGACGAGGTGGCCGAGGGCCTTCGCCGGCTCGTTGCGGCACCGCTCGATCGACGCGATTTTCCGGAGGAGCCGCGGAATCCGCTCCGGCCGGCCGACCGCCTCGCATCGCTGGACCGCGTGGCGGTACTCGAGCAGCGCGGGGTGCAAGTCCCCGAGGGCCCGCAACGCATCTCCGACGACCTCGGGCAGGACGCACATCGGCACGGCCTCGAGGCGGGCGGGATCGATCTTCCGCAAGACGCTCAGCAGTTCCGACGCCGGCACGGAATCGGGGAGGCCGGGGCCGCGCGACACCAGATACTCGCCGAACCCCTTCAGGTCGCCCGCCTCGACGAGGTGGAACAGGCCCTCGAGGCGGTCGTGCATCTCGGAACCGTCGAGGAAGTACGAGCTCGCGAGCGAATGGAAGGATCGCCGTCGCGGTTCCGGCAGACGGTCGCGGATGTACTCGCGGATCGAATCGTGCACGACGACGCCTCCCGAGATCGTCGGCGCGAGCAGGTTCTTCGCCTGGAGCGAATGCACGGCCATCTGCCACTCCGGGGTGAAGCAATGCATCGCGTCGAGCGGCACGAGGCCCCGGAACAGCGACGCCGCCTCGAGGAGCGTGCGTTCGTCCTTGGTGAGGGTCCTCCAGATCTCGCGCTCGAGGTAGCGGGTCATCTCGCCGCTCACCATCGAACCGGTCTGGGCCGCGAACGACAGCAAGATCGGGTGCCCGCGCGCGGTATTCGCGACCCGCTGGAGCGCGACCTCATCTCCCGCGAACCCTTTCGCCCGCAAGAGGGACAAGGACGCGTCCAGGTCGAGCCCGCCGATCCGGAGGACTTCGATGCGCGGACGCTTCGGGGCCTTCCGGCGCGCGAGGTTCGGGGGGACGGTGCGGGAGATCATGACGACCTTCGTCGGACCCGACTGACAGAGCTCGAGGATCGGCCCCCGGAGGAACCGGGCGAGATCCGGGTTCGCCCGCTGGAAGTTGTCGAGGACCAGGAGGATCGGAAGACCCTTCAGGTCATGGTTCAGCACCCCGACGGTGACGGCCTGCGTGTGCGGATGGCCCTCCCGCAACAGGTTCGTCAGGCCGCGGCGTCCCAGCCGTGCGAGGAACGCCGCGAGGTCGCGAAGGAACGCGGGCCGCGTCGTCCCGTCGTGGATCTCGAACCAGTAGATGTACGGCCGCGGTCGCTGGCGCACGAGCCAGCTCGTGACGAGCGCGCTCTTGCCGATCCCCGCGATTCCCGTGACGACGAGTACGGCGGACGGCGAGGCGGCCCAGGAATCGAGGGCGCGGGACTCGTCGGAGCGTCCGAAGACGCGGCCGAGCCGGCGGAGCGTGTCCCCCCAGAGGATCGGCGCGACGGCGCCGGACCCGATCCCCTGGAGCTTCGTGAAGTCGAGGCGCCCCCGGCGAATCAGGGAGACGGCCGCGGTCAGGTTCACATAGGCCGGAAAGATCTCCGGAATGTCCGACACGCGCATCGGCGTCGGATCGAGCGCGGGCGCGACGACCTCCACGATGTCGGTCTTCAGGCGGGCCCGGACCTTCATCGCCTCGACCCAGCCCTCGTGGCTAAGGCGGTACACGGTCTTCCGCACGCGGTGTCCCGGCACGTGCGCGCGCTCGCCCGCGACGAGCCCGCTCGCCTCGAGGCGGGCGAGCCACTTCGTCGCCGTCGTGCGGCCCGAGTGCGTCGAGGCGGCGATCCCCTCCTGCGTCAGCACGGAGAGCGTCACGGGTTCATGCGCTGCCGTCGCGGACAGATGCGTGAGAATTCGACTCGGCGTGGAGTAGAACCGCTTCCTCCGGTACCCCCGAGCCACGCGCCCGCAACGGGTGATGGGCATTTAAGATATTCGAAAATAGAACATTTCACGGTCGGAGATATTCTCAGACACGATACCGTCGTCGGCGCGCGACGCAACCCTTTAGCGGATACGAGCGCTCGGCGGGCTGATGAAGGCGCTCGCATGGGTGCGCGCTTCGCAGGCGATCCTTTTCGAGACCTCGATCGTGCCGGCGCTCCTGGGGACCGCAGCCGCCGTCTCCGCCGGAGCGGTGTTCCGACCGGAGTACCTCATCCTGATCCTCGTGTCGCTCGTCGGAATCCAAGCGGGCGCGAACCTCTTCAAAGGATACTACGAGGGACTCGACCGGTCCGTGGCGCCATCTTCCCCCGGCGCGTGGTTCGCCTTCGACAGCGGCGCGGCGATCGGCCTGGCGCGGGAACCGAAGGCCGTGCTTCACGCCGGACGCGCGTGCTTCGCGGTCGGCGTCGCGGCGGGACTCGGGTTGGTCGCGATCACCGCGAATCTGCTCCTGCTTGCCTTCGGCCTCGCAGGGGCGGTCCTCGCATGGAGCTACAGTTCGCCGCCGCTGAGGCTCAGCTACCGCGGAATCGGAGAGATCTCGACCTTTCTCGCGTTCGGCCCGATCATGACCGTGGGGGCGACGGTCGCGTTCGGCGGTGCGGGAGCGGAGTCGAGCGTCTTCGCCTCCCTGATCCTCGGGTTCCTCGCCGCCGCCATCTCGTTCGCCCGCTACTTCCCGAACCGGGATGAGGACGTCGCGAAGGGCAAGCGCACCCCGGTGACGCTCCTCGGCGTTCGCCGAGCGATCCTCGTATTCCTAGGCCTCCTGTTGGCGCCGTACCTCGTCGGCTCGGGGTGGCTCGCTCGGGGGGACAGTATCCTCTGGATGCTCTCGCTAGCGGTGTTCGTCGCCCTCATCGCGCGGTCACTGTCACGCACGAGGGGCCGATCGCCGCGGTATCGGACCGCGATCGCATTGACGATCGTGGCCCACCTCGTCGTCGGGCTGGCGCTGATCGCGGACCTAGCATTCCGGCTATAGGTTCGCCGCACGGGCGAGGATGTATCCTGCCGTCATGCCCGCCCCGAGAAGGAGAACCGCCTGGATCGTCGCCGCATTCGCGCGGATGTGCGCGGGATACTCCCGGAAATGGGCACGGAGGACGGATCGCGCCTTCGTGAGCGGTACGATTGCAATGAGCCCGAGCAAGGAGGGCCATGGGACGAGCTGCAAGACCGCGAGGACGACGATCAGGAGGAGGGCCGCAAACACCATCGCCTGGTACAGCCGGACGGACCTCTCGAGGCCGATCCGAGCGGGAATCGTGCATTTGCCGCCCCGGGGGTCCGTCTCGTGCTCCGGCATCTCGTTCACCAGGAGGAACGCGGCGACGAGGAGCCCGAGCGGAATCGAGGCCCACATCGGCTCCAGCGAGACGGCGCCCGTCTGCACGACGCAGGACCCGAGAACGACGAGCGGCCCGAAGATGGCCGCCACCGCAATCTCGCCGACGCCGTGATACTGGAGCGCGAAGGGCGGCAGCGTGTAGAAGACCCCGATTGCCCCGCCAATCGCTCCGAGGACGACCAAGATCCATCCGTTTGGACGAGTGGCGGCCAAGACGAGTCCGATCACCGCAGCGGCCGCGAAGAACCCCATCCAAACCCGACGATGGGCCTCGAATGACACGGCCCCATCCGGGAGGACCCGTGCGCCACCGGTGAAGGGGCTCACGAGGTGCGGAGGCAAGTTGTCGACGCCTCGCTTGAAATCGATCGAGTCGTTGCTCATGTTCGTGCCGGCGTGGAGGCACACGACGCCCAAGGCCGTCAGCACGAGCGCGACCGCATCGAACCTTCCCGTGCGGGTCCAAGCGATCGCGGTGCCGAGCGCCACGCCGACGAGGGAGGCGAGGAAACTGTGCGGCTGGGTCGCCTTGAACCAGATCCGCAGGGAGGCCATCCTATTCCCAGACCGTCTGCTCCCGGGGGAGCACGCGGACCTCGATCAGGGTCAAGGGACCGGGACCCGGGTTGACGACGGTGTGCGTCTCGCCCTTCACGAATCGGGCGACCGAGCCCGCTCCGATGTCGTACGTCGTGCCGTCGGCGATGATCTGGCCGCGGCCCTCGAGGATGTAGAAAATCTGCGTGTACCGATGCCGGTGCGGCGGCGACTTTATGCCCGGCTCCATGCGGGCGAGGCCCATGAGCATGAAGTTACTGTCCCCTGGGCCCATGATCTTCTTGTCGACGATCCCCGGTCCGATTCCCTTCTCCCACGGTTCGTCCGGGAGGTTTCGCACCACCGCGCCCTTGCTGCCCACCACCGGCTCCATCGACGCCCTCGGGACCGAGCACGACGATAGCCTATATCTAGGCGTATGATTACCCGTAATCATATGCCGTTGCGGCGGCTGACGATCGAGGTCCCCGGAGACCTCCTGGTCCGCGAAGGCGTCGTCCCGGCCGCGTTCTTCGCGCACAACGAATCGGTCGAGATCCTGCACGTCTATTCGTTCCAGCCGCGGGAGCGCGTCCTCCTGGTCCGTGTCGTCCGTTCGGGTCCGCGACGGACGCTCGAGCAGATCATGCGGTCTCGCGCGCGTTTGCGGCGCCGCTACCGTCTGCGGGATTTCGAGATCCTGCGCGTCGAGGACGGTGGCCGCACGTACGTCGCGCTCCTCCGGCAACGGAATCCCGGGGCGCTCGAGGCGCTCCTCGAGGACCTCGGGGCGCGCGTGACGCCGACGATGCCGACGGTCATCCGCAAGGATTCCGCGACCCTCTCCTTCCTCGCCGACGACGGCGCCGCGCGACAGGTGTTCACCTTGTTGGACGGCCTCAGGGTCGGATGGCGGCTGCGGGGCCGCCGGGCGATCCGCCATCCGGTGGCTCACGCGGACGAGGGTCTCACGGGCCGCCAGCGAGAGGTCCTGAGCCTCGCGTGGACGCTCGGGTACTTCGACATCCCGGCGAAGGTTGGCCTCGAGAAGCTCGCCGAGCTGACCGGCTTGAGCCGGAACACCGTGAGCCAGCATCTCCGGCGCGGCCTCCGGCGAATCTTGCGAGAGTCGCTCCCGTGAGAGTCGCGGGCGGTCGGTAGGCCGCGCCGCTCAGCCCGCGGCCTTGAGCTCTCCGAAGATCCGGAGGTACTCGCGCAGGTAGCGCGTGATCAGGAAGTTACGCCGCACCTGCTCGCGCCCGGCCTTGCCCATCGCCTTTCGGCGGGTCGGATCGCGGAGCAGTTGGATCGTCCGGTCCGCCGCCTCCTTCACGCTCGAGACGAGGTACCCGTGTCGACCGTCCTTGATCTGCATTCGGATGCCGCCGACGTTGCCGCCCACGACGGGCACTCGCTTCCACAAGGACTCGCTCACGATTAGGCCGAACCCCTCGCGCAACGACTTCGCAAGGGACACGTCCGTCTCTCGCTGGAGGACGTTCACCTCGAGGGCGCCAACGCCTCGGAGGTCCGTCAGGAGGTGGATGTCGGGATCCTCCCCGGCGTGCCGCGCGGAGCGCTCGAACCAGAGCCAGCCTTCCGGGTCGTCCCGGGCCATCGACGCGACAAGGAGGAGCTGCACGCCCGGCACCTTCTTCTTGACGAGGCGGTACGCATCGATGACGCCGAGCGGGTCCTTCCACGGGTCGAATCGGCCGACCTGGCTGATGACGGGTCGCTTGAAGTCGACGTCGAAACGGGAGAGGATCGAGTCGCGCTCCTCCTCGTACACGTGGCGGTTCTTCGGGCTCACCGGGTCGATCGCGGGAGGGTTCACGTAGATCCGCCGGAACGGCACGGCCCGAGGTGCGTACTCGGCCGCGCTGAACACGGCGGCGTCGTAGGCACGAAGATGCGGCTCGAGGATCTTGACCACGGACGGATTCGGTGACGTGAGATCGATGTGGCAGCGCCAGAGCCATGCGCCGTGTCGCTCGCACAGATTGACGAGCGGCGCGGGCTGCGGGTCGTGGATCATCACGTAGTCGTATTCGTCCGTGAACGTGGACGCATTCACCTCGTTGAAATGCCGGTACGTGGCGAGCATGTCGGCGGACAGCGGCGTCTCCGATCCCTGCAAAGCGTTGTGCATCGCCTTCGTCGCGTTGAAGAACGCGTTCGATCCCGCGAGGACGAACCAGTGCGCGTCGAGCCCGACGTCCCGCTGCAGGGCGACGAGGCTGTTCAAGAGCTCCGCGACCCCGCCGCCATACGCGGTCGCATTCACATGCGCGACGCGTTTCCCCTTGAGCTTGCTCGCGAGCGCGAGGATTTCCGAGAACGCCGCGGAGCCGATGATCGCGCGGTAGTCCGACAGCCGTTTCTCCGCGACGTGGACTTCTTCCATCGGTGCACACCGCGCCGGCGGGAGGAAGGCGAAGATTATTTAACCGTTCTTCCCCGTCCGAACTCGCCTTGGCCCGCGTCGAGTTGCGAGGTCTCGCGAAGGCGTACGACGACGTCCCCGCCGTCATCGACCTCAACCTCGAGGTCAACGACAAGGAATTCGTGGTCTTGCTCGGTCCGAGCGGATGCGGGAAGACGACGACCCTGCGTTGCATCGCCGGCCTCGAGGAACCGTCGGCGGGCGAGATCTACATCGGCGACCGACTCGTGAACGACCTCGACCCGAAGCAGCGGAACGTCGCCATGGTGTTCCAAAGCTACGCCCTCTACCCGCACATGACCGTGTACAAGAACATCGCATTTCCCCTGGAGAACGCGAAGGTGCCGGAACGCGAGATCGTCGTCCGCGTCAACCGGGTTGCTCGGCTCCTGCAGATCGAGGGCCTCTTGGATCGCAAGCCGAGCCAATTGAGCGGCGGACAGCGGCAACGGGTGGCGCTCGGGCGGGCGATCGTCCGCGAGCCCCAGGTGTTCCTCATGGACGAACCCCTGAGCAATCTGGACGCGAAGCTCCGTCCACATGCGGGCGGAACTGAAGAAGCTCCAGAAGGACCTTGGCGTCACGACGATCTACGTCACCCACGACCAGGTCGAGGCGATGACGATGGCGCATCGCGTCGCCTTGTTGAACAAGGGGGTCCTCCAGCAGTACGACGGGCCTCGCAGCCTCTACAGCCATCCAGCGAACGAGTTCACGGCGGCGTTCATCGGCAGTCCGCCGATCAACCTGATCGACTGCGACCTGGATGCCCGCGGGCAGCTCGACGCGGCGGACTTCTCCATCGACGTCCCGAGCCAGTTTGCCGGAGCGTTGCCAGGGTCGTCCGGCGGACCGCTCACCCTCGGAATCCGCCCGCAGGACGTGAGGGTGAGCCCGACGGAGCCCGCGGAAGCGGGCTGCATCGCGGCGGAGATCTACACGACGGAGCCTCTCGGAGACTCGACGATCCTGGACCTGAAGGTCGGGGACAAACTCATCAAGGCGGTCGCGGGATCCACGTTCGAGGGGGACGCCGGTTCGACCGTCTGGATCCGTTTCGCGCCGGAGCGAATCCACCTCTTCGACCGGACCACGGGCCGGGCGATCGATTAGGCGCGTATCCGGGGGCCCGATGAACCTCGAGCGGCTGAGGACCCGCCTCGCGCAGGACGTGGACCGGCTCCGAGCGCCGGAGGGCTACCTTCGGGCCGGCTCGCCCCGCTACTTCACCCTGTTCGGCCGCGACTCCCTGATTTCGGCGTGGCAGACCCTTCGATACGATCCCCGGATCGCCGAATCGACCCTCCGTGTGCTCGCGTCGTACCAGGGACGACGGATCGAGGCGCGGTCGGAGGAAGAGCCGGGAAAGATCCTCCACGAACACCGGTTCGATCCCGCGTCGCAGAAGGAGTTGCCGGATTGGGGCTTCCCGTACTATGGGAGCGTCGACTCGACGCTCCTGTTTCTAATCGTCGCGGATGAATACGAACGGCACACGGCGGACAAGCGGCTCGCGACGGGTCTCTGGCCGGCGTTCCTCGCGGCCCATCGGTGGATGGACGTCCACGGGGACCTCGACGGGGACGGATTCATTGAATATGAACGGAAGAACCCGCACGGGCTCTTCCACCAGGGATGGAAGGACGGATCGGCCGACCATCTTCGCATCGAACCGCCGGTCGCCATGGTCGAGGTCCAGGGCTATGCCGTCCGCGCGCACCGGGCGTTCGCGGCGCTCGCCGAGGTCAACGATCAAAGGCAGCTCGCACGAGAAGCGCGGGCGCAGGCGACGCGGATCGCGGACGCGCTGAACCGTACCTTCTGGATGCCGGATGCGAGATACTACGCGCTCGCCCTCGACGGCCGGAAACGACTGCGCACCGCCATCGCCTCCGATCCCGGGCACCTCCCGCTCATGGGAGTAGTGCCGAAGGACAGGATGGCCCCCCTCGTCTCTCGCTTGTTCCAAGACGACATGTGGACGCCATACGGCATTCGGACCCACGCGGACTCCGAACCGGACTTCGATCCGTACGGTTATCACATGGGGACCGTGTGGCCCCACGACAACTGGTTCCTCTACCGTGGGCTGCGGGCGACGGGCTTCCATCGGGAGGCGGGGCGCGTTCGCGATGCGCTCCTCCGCGCTTATGAGGAACTCGACGGGATTCCGGAGCTGTATGCCGTCGTGGACGACCGCCTCGTCGATCTCTCCGCGGGCCAAACGGACGGCACCCGCGCGAATCCAACCCAGGCATGGTCCACGGGAGCACTGATCGACCTACTCGACGAGGCGGAGCCAACTAGCCTTTGATCGTCCAGCCGATCATCCCGCGGATATAGTACCGTTGAAGGAGCGCGAAGATCGCGACCGGCACGATCATCACGCTCATTGACGCAGCAGCCAGGACCGCTTGATCTCGCTGGTAGGGCCCGGCCTCCGAGAGCAGAGGCACGAGCTGCGTCGCGACCATCTTGTCCGGCGAGAACAGGAGGACGGTCGCGAAGAAGAAATCGTTCCAGACCCACATGAACTGCAACACCGCCACGGCCGCCAAGGCGGGCAGGGCCATCGGGAGTACGATCTTCAGGAAAATCCGCAAGTCGGATGCCCCGTCGACCCGCGCCGCCTCTTCGACCTCCGCGGGGAGGGTCTGGAAGAAATTCCTCATGAACAACAAGATCCACGGGATCGCCCAACTCGAGTGGAGCAGGATGACACCCAGCCAGTTGTCCCATAAGCCGAGTTCAATCATCCGCAGGAAGATGGGCACCGCGACCATCTGCTGCGGGACGGCCATGAAGAGGACGATCGTCAGGAACAGGTAGTCGCGGATCGGAAAGCGGAATCGGGCGAAGCCGTAGGCCGCGAAGGACGCGATGAAAATCGGGATGACGGTCGACGGGATTGCGACGATGAACGAGTTTCGGATGCCCCGCCACATTGGAGTCGAGGGGTCGGTCCACACGGTGACGAAGTTCTTCGCGGTCGGGTTGAACGGATCGAAGACCCACCAGCCGTGCAGGATTTCGTCCACAGGACGGATGGCAGTCATCAGGACCCCAAGGAACGGAAGGAGCCAAAGGAATCCGAGGCCCCAGGCGACGGCGTGGACCGCCACGGTTCGGGGTCGAATCCGAAGTCGG
>DASPXQ010000214.1:0-3311 GCA_035637195.1 Thermoplasmata archaeon
TCATCTACGCCGCCCTTGGCGGGGGCAAGGAAGCGATCTGGTGTAGAGATCTCATCCGCCGGGTCACGGAGGGAGGCGAAGAGGCGCTGACCTCCGCGCTCACAGTGGACGAGGTCGTGTATCAGGTTCGGGTGAGCCGGGGACTTGAGGCCTCCATCCACGCGGGGGAGGCCGTCCTCCAGATGGCCCATCTGACCGTCGCGCCCGCGGACGCGGAGACACTCTGGAAGAGCCTTGATCTCGGCCGACAGTTCGGGCTGCACCCGAGGGATGCGATCCACGCCGCGACCGCCTTGACTCGCAGTTCGTCCGAGTTGATCTCGGAGGACTCAGATTTCGATAAGCTCGACGGGCTGCGGCGTCGCTGGATGCGATAGCCCTAGAACGCCGGGAGAAGAAGTAGCAATACGCGACTCGACTTGCAAGAGACAATCTGCCCGTATCGCTACGTGCAGGTCGAGCCAATCATGGTTCGTATGAAGCACATCAATGCCCGCCAAGCTCTCGTGGACCTTGAGCGACTCGCTGAGTTCATTGGGGAGAACGAGTATCTCCTTGCACGGAACGCTTTGGGGGACATGTCGTGAGTGGCGTGAAAGGCCTCCGGATCCCCGAGTCCCTGCTCAAAACGGTTCGCGAACTCGCTCGACGTGAGCGCTTGGATGAGTCTACGGCGATTCGGAAGCTGATCGCGATGGGCGCGACTGAATACGCGGTTCAGCTCTATCGGGAAGGGAAGGTTACGTTGCGCGAAGCGGCGACGATGGCGGACACGACCGTTCGAGAGATGATAGAGATTCTCCTCGAGCATGGCGTCAAAGGGAATGTGACCCTTGATCAGCAGCGAAAGGCGATCGAATTCGTGATGTCAAAGACACAGGAGTTCTCCTAGCGAGGCGAACCCGATCCGACGACTGCGGCGTCGGCGTCCATCCGAAGGCTCAGCTCAACCTCGCCGTAGGGTGGTTCCACTCGACCTCAGACTTGGCGCGCGATGCAGGGCTCTTGAAGTGCATGCATCGCGATCTCCCCATGGCGGATTGCGTGATCGCCGCCACGGCCCTCCGCATGGGCGGTCGCGTGGTCACGAACGACCTTCGCTTCGCAAAGGTGAAAGGCGTCCGCACGACGGGGATTTGAGACGCCGGACCGGCCCCCGTTGGCCTCACGCGCGATAACGGTCTCAAAGGCCTTAAACGAAGGCGAATCGACCTTGGCGTTCCGCGGTCCCTCGATCCGCGGGTGTTCGCATGGCCTTCCCCGCCGCTCGGGTGCGTGTGTCCGTCAGCCTCGTCCTGCTTGCCGCCTTCCTCGTCACGCTGGTTTCGCCCGGCCTCTCGATCGCATCCGGCCCGGACGGGCAGGTCCAAGGCGTCATCACGGACGTCAGCTCCGGGTCCCCGCTCGTCGCGGCGTCCGTGCGGATCGAGGCATCCGACTTCCCGTGGTCGTTCGAGGCGAGCACGGATGGTGCGGGCTTCTTCCAGGTCGCGGTCCCGCCCCACCGATACACCATGAGCGCCTGGAGTTCTGCATACCTCCTCAATTCCACCGCGATCGCCGTCGGGTCGAGCCAGACCGTCTGGGCGAACATGACGCTGCGCCCCGCGGCGAGCCGCTCCGCGCGCCTCCAAGGCTACGTGACGGACGGCGTCACCTCCGCGGCCGTGACGGTCGGGCGCATCGTCGCGCGGCCGTGGGCCGGCAGCTTCACGAACTACCGGAATGCGAGCGCGCTCAATGCATCCGGCTACTTCGAAATGGATCTCGTGCCGACCTCGTACGATGTCGCGACGGACGGCGTGGTCGGCTACGACGCATTCGATGACTATCCGGTGTACCTCGGGCCCGGCGACGTGCTCTGGTACAACATCTCTCTGAACCCGAACCCCGTGAACGCGTGGATCAACGGCACCGTCCGTGACGATGCCTCCTCGGCGACGATCGCCGGTGCGCGGATCACCGCGCGCGTCGATGGCTCCCTCGATCTTCCGGCGGTCACCTCGGACGCGACCGGCCAATACTCGATGCCGGTCCCGAGCGGGAGCATCGACATTGCCGCAGACGCGCTCGGATACGCCCCCACGTCGACGAACGTCTACGTATGGAGCGGCGGTGGGAGCTACGGCCAGGACTTCTCCCTCCTCCCGATGTCGCAGACCGTCCGGGGATATCTGACGGATGGAGTCACGAAAGCGCCCCTCGCGAACGTCCTCGTGAGCGTGGCGCCGCTCTTCTTCGATGGCTACTACGACCAGGCGGCGACCGACGCCTCCGGCGGCTACAGCCTCGCGGTGCCCGACGACTATTACGTCGTCTCGGCGCGACCGACCGGGTACGCCCCGTGGTCGACGTGGGTTTTCTTCTTCTCCGGCAGCACGGCGTGGGCGAACGGCACGCTCTGGCCGATCATCTCCCAGATCTCCGGCTACGTGACGGATGCCGTGACCGGCGCTCCCGCGCCGGGCCTCTTCATGAGCGCGATCGACCTCCGCACGTCGTACCAGGTGACGGGGACCGTGGACGGATCCGGACTCTTCACCTTCGCCGTGCCCCCCACCCCCGCGATGTCCGTGTGGGTGTACGGCAACGCGACCTACGCAGGCAACGTGTCCTACGTCGAGACGCGGCCCTACGAGACGACGTGGGTGAACATCACCGTCGACCGCCTCGCCGCGCAAATCCGCGCGAACGTGACGAACGCCGTGACGGGCCTGCCGGTGTCCGGGGCTTCGGTCATCGCCGCCTGGTTCTACGGAAACGGCTATCAGACGACGGACGCGAACGGCCTCGCAACGGTGAACGCTCCCGTCGAGGTCGGCGTGTATGTGACGGTCTTCGCCACCGGATACAGCTACTGGATGGGACTCCTCACGCCGGTCGCCGGGACGAATGACCTCTCGATCGCCTTGTGGCCAGACCTCCCGTATGACGTCCATATCGTGGGATTCGTCCGCGATCCGACGTCGGGCATGGGCATCGGCTACGTCTCCGTCGAGGCGACGTGGGGCGACGGGTCCACTACTTCGACCACCTACACGAACGCCACGGGATACTACGACCTCTACACGGTCGCCGCCCCGCAGACGGTCGAGGCGCGGGAGTACGGATACGCCGGTTCGCAGGCGTCCGTGAGTCCCGTGTCCGGCGATGTCCTGTGGGTGAACCTGACGCTCGCCGCCGACTCGAGCGCCCCGCTCGTCCGGAGCTTCACCGCGACGCCATCCACGAACCTGGAGCCTACGAATCCGACGACCCTCCGAGCCGACGTCGGCGAGGCGGCACTGGACCGCGCGGACCTCTCGATCTGG
>DASPXQ010000215.1:0-5166 GCA_035637195.1 Thermoplasmata archaeon
CGGATGTCCTGGAGGAGCGGATTGCGGGATTTCTTGTGCAGCGTGAGCAGGAGCGGCTTGTCCACGTCGAGCGCGTCCTTGACCGACTGCACGAAGTTCGGCGACTCGACCTCCATCTTTCCGACTTCGTCGATCACGATGACGTCCGCATTCGCGGTCGCGGAACGGAGCGCGTTGACGCCCACCTCCTCGAGCGCGCTGATGTCGACCCCGTACCGGCCGACCATCGTCTTCGACTGGATCTCGCGCGACGCGAACACCCGCTTCTCCTTCGTCGCCCAGTCCATCACGTAGAAGCCCTCGCGACGGTTCCGCTTGACGATCGGCTCGGTGATCATGCCGCCGACCTTGAGGCCGTCCGCCTCGAGCATCTCCATGACCTTGAGAAGGCAGTAGGTCTTGCCGGCGCCGGGGAGGCCCGTGATCCCAATCTTGAGCGCCGAGCCCATTGCCACCCACGCGGCGCACCGGAAAGGGCCCTCGCGCTATAAAACACTCAGCATATCCTTCAGAATCGCGACTCGACCCCGGCGAAGAGCCGTCCCAAATCGGCGCGCCATGGGCGCAAACGTGATAAGCGCAGGGGCCCGTTCGCAGCGCGAGGCCTCCGTGAGGACCGCGGTCATCGTCGTCGGGCTCGTCGTGATGCTCGTGGGGATTGCGGGTGCGGCCTACGGCTTCCTGACCGCCAGCAGCGTCGAGACCTCCTATACGCTCTTCTGTCCGAGCGGCCAGATGCCTCCGGAGTTCTGCGCCGCGTTGCTCGCGACCGCGGTCACCTACCGCACGCTCGCCTACATCATGTCGGGCGTCTTCGTGCTCGGCCTCGGTTTGGCGTTGGCCGGCGCGTTCTTCTACGAACCCGCACCGATACCCGTCATGGCGCCTCCGGGGATCGGTCCTCCGAACCCGTGGCGCACGTGCATGCGATGCGGCTCTTCCGTCCCGTCGGCCGATCGCTTCTGCATGCGCTGCGGCGCGCCGCAATGGTAGTCGCGGCTAGGTCGGTTCGGGCGGGGTCGCCGCCGGAGTCGGCACGACGTCCCCGATCGGGACCGATTCCTCCTTCCGACGGACCTTGCGCACCATGAGGGTGGGCGTCTCCGTGCGTCGGGCGATCTGGTCCTGCATCGGCCCGAAGGCGAACTGGGTGAGCCGCCATTCCGACGACGCACCGAGCGCGAGCAGGTCGTATCCCTTCGCCTCCTCGATGACCGCGTCGACGATGTTGCGGACCTTCACGAACTTCTCCTCGGACGGGACGCCGTGGGTGTGGCACATCTCCATGAGCCTCGCACTGTAGATGCGTTCCTTCTCCAGTTCCCGGTCCGTCTGCACTGCGCTCAGGATCGTGATTTTCGCGTGGTGCTTCTTCGCCAGCAGGATGGCGTATCCCGTCGCGTACGACACGTGCCACTCCGGCGCGTTCAGCACGAGGATCCGGTCGATCTTCGGCTTGAGGTTCGCGCTCTTGAACACGACGACGTCGCACGGCGCCTCCTGCACGAACCGGTCGATGTTCGACCCGAGGATGCGGCCTTTCCGCCAGCCGCCGCGCCAGCCGAGGATCAGCAGGTCCGTCTCGTCCTCTTGGATGTTCTCGAGGATCGCGTCGAACACCTTGTGGCTCACCTCGACCCGCGCGGTGGCGTACGCGCCGAGTTCTTCTGCGCGCCGCCGCAGCTTGCCGAGGTTGTATCGGACCTCGCTCACGTAGAATCGGTCGATCGCGTCGATCGGGAGGGCGGGCGGCACCTCGATCACGTGCAGCAGGGTCAGCTCCGCGTCTTCGACCTGCGCGACGAGCGCGCCGAACTCCACGACTTCCATGCGGTCGAAGTCCTCGATCGGCAGGAGGATCCGGTAGCGCGGGCGGCGGATTGGGAGGATCGACTCGACGACCTTCGTCACGCCGATCACGATCTCCTTCTTCCCGTGCAGGTAGTGCACGGTGAGCCCGATTCCAATCCAGCCCAAGGCGACCAGCCACGCCACGGGCTCGATCGTCCAAAGACTGAGAGCGATGATGAACTTGGAGGCGATGCCTAGCATCGGGATGATCGGGAAGAGCGGCATGAGGTAGTACCGCTTCACGTCGGGCATCGTGCGACGCAGGACGATCGCGGCCCAGTTCACCATCAGGAACAGGAGAAGGAACATGATGTCCGCGCTCGCCGCCACGGTGTTGATGTCCAATGTCAGCGTGAGGAGGACGATGATGAGACCGGAGACCGCAATCGACACGTGCGGCGTCCGCTTGCGCGCGTGGAGCCTGCCCAGGGCCCGTGGCAGACCCCCGTCGCGACCCATCGCGAAGGCCACCCGGCTCGAGGAGAAAATCAGGGAGTTCAGCGCCGCCACCGCTCCGAGCGCCACCCCGAAAACGATAATCTGAACCCCGAAGGGCATCACCTGCCCGGCGATCTCCGCAATCGCGTTGTTATTCCCCGTCACTCCTCCCGCACCGGATTGCAAGAGCAGGCAGGACGGTCCGGGCCCGCCGGAGCAGTTGCCCGACGTCCCGATGGCGACGAATGCGACGAGGATGAAAATCAGGGTCGAGAGCCCGATCACGAGGAAGTGGGCCCTCGGGATGTTCTTCTCCGGATTCCGCGCTTCTTCCCCCGTCTGGGCGATGATCTCGTAGCCTTCGAAGACGATGAACGTGAAGCCCATCGCGCCGAGGAGGGAGAGGAACTGCGCCGCGGCGGTGTTTCCCTTGAAGAACCCTTGGAAGCTCGTCGCGGGCACGCCGGTCTGGCCAAGGTGCAGGAGGCCCGCCACGATGAACGAGACGACGACCGCGACGAGCGCAATCGTGACGGCCGTCTCGGACCGACCCGTGAGCTTCGTACCCCGATAGTTGAGCCCGATGAAGACGCCCGCGGCCAGGACGGCAAAGAGCTTCGTCAGGGCCCCTTCATCAAGACCGGCGAGGACGAGCGTCGGCACGTTCATGATGGTCTTCAACGCGACGACGATTCCGAGGCCGAACCCGAAAATGTAGAACGACGCGACGATGCAGTGGCCGAACCACGACATCCAGCCGCCGAGGAACCCCCAGGGATCCCGCATCGAACGTCGAATCCAGAGGTATCCGCCGCCCGTCTCGGGGAACGCGGACCCGAGTTCCATGTACGCCATGGCGGTAAACATCGTCACGACGAAGTTCAGGCCGAACGCGAGAATCAGGGAGGGCCCCGTGATCGCGTACCCCGGCCCGACGAGCAGGAAGATCGTGGTCCCGATCGTCGGCCCGAGGCCGATCATCGTGATCTCGAGGAGGCCGAGGTCCCGGCGGAACTTGACCTCGACCTCCCGACCGTGGGCCACGGTCCCGCGCAGACGGAGGGTTGCTTATTAGGACTTCTCCGGCTCGCCGATGTCCTTCAAATACATGAGCGGGTAGTCGAATTCCGGCACGTAGCGCAGCTCGCCGATCGCCGTCGCCCCGCCGACGCGCACCGCGACCTCGACGTTGAGCAGGTCCTCCGTGAGTACGCCGTAGCGGTACGGCCCGCGGATCGTCAGGCGCTCCCGATCGATCCGCACGCGGACCCGTTCGACGAGCGGCTGAATCCGGGTGGCGGCCTCGATCGCGCGTTCGAGCGATTCGACGTTCGATGGGTTGAGCGGCGTCCCGACGTACTGATGGGCGATCGAGCCGAGCTTGATGCCCACCTCGAAAGCGGCGCGGTCGCGGTCGGTGCCGGCGAAGTACGCGCGGGTCGGATCCGGGTCCATGGTCTCTCCGCCGTCCGGATGTCGGGACGCCGGATAAGCGCGACGGCAAGGCTTTACGGGACAAAGCCGATGGACGGCCCCGCGATGGAATCGAGGCCGGGCTCGGGCCGCCGGGGCGACTCACTTCGGGACGTGACCCATGTCTTCCTCGATGTTGGCGGGACGCTCCTCTACTCGAATCCCTCGGCAACGGACATCTTCCATCGCGTGCTCGCGACCCGCGGCCACCACCTGGACCGCGAACGGATCGCCCGGCTCCTGCGGACGCCGGAGACGATCGTGACCTTGATCCGCCCGTTCCCATCGGGGAAGGAGGGCACGTTCTTCCGAGAGGTGAACGCCCGGGTGATCGAGCACCTCGGCCTCGACTCGGACGATGCGATGCTCGACGATATCCACGCGGAATACGAGAAAGGCGTCGCCTGGAAGCCGTACCCGGAATCCCTGACGATCCTGCGGGCTCTCCGGGACGCGGGCTACCGCCTCGGGGTCATCTCGAACGCGTCGCACAGCCTGCCCGGGATCCTGAAGGAGCGAGGCCTCGCGGAGTACTTCGACACGATCACCTACTCGTTCGACGTCGGCGCGGAGAAACCCGATGTCCGCATCTTCCGGCGGGCGGTCGCGCAGGCGAACGCCACGGAGGAGCGGTCCGTTCACGTGGGCGACAGCTTCGAGGCGGACTACCTCGGCGCGCGACACGCGGGGCTCCACGCGGTCCTCGTCTGCCGCGAGGGAGAGCCGCCGGTGCCGTGCCCGCTCGTGCGGTCCCTCGACGGGCTCGCGGACCTCCTGACGACGAGTCGTTCTCGGCCTTGAGAACCCTGCGGAAAAGGCTTAAGGCGAGCGCGTGCGTCCAGAGGAATTCCCCCATGTCACGAAAACCGATCATCGGAGTCATCGGCGGTGGCAGCACCGCCTCCCCGGAGGGAATCGCGCTCGCGGAAGAGGTCGGATTCCTCATCGCACGTGCCGACGCGGTCTTGATCTGCGGCGGACTGAACGGCGTCATGGAGGCGTCCGCGAAAGGGGCGAAGCGTGGCGGGGGCCTGACCCTCGGAGTCTTGCCCACGGGAAACAAGGCGGACGCGAATCCGTTCATCGATCTTCCCATCGCCACGGCGATGAGCACCGCGCGGAACCTCGTGATCGTCCGCACCGCGGACGCGCTAATCGCCGTGAACGGGTCGTACGGCACCCTCAGCGAGATGGCCCATGCGTTTGACCTCGCGAAGACGGTCTTCGCGCTCCATAGCTGGCCGATGGAGAAGGCGGGCGTCGATCCGAAGCTCTTCGTGGCGGTCGCGACGCCGCGGGAAGCGGTGGACCGCGCCATCGAATACGCGAAACGCGCGATGGCCGCGGAGAAGCCCGGTCCCGGCTTCGCGAAGTGAGTCGGACGCTCGCGCGGAGCGGGAGGCT
>DASPXQ010000216.1:0-5335 GCA_035637195.1 Thermoplasmata archaeon
CGTCCCGGTCGGCGAGGACTCCGTGGTCATCGCGTGCTCCGCGGCCCACCGCGGCGCGGCGTTCGCCGCGTGCTCCTGGGCGATGGAGGAGGTCAAGCGGGTCGTGCCGATCTGGAAGACCGAATCGGCCGCAATGCCGAAGCGGGCCCCGTCCCGCAGGAAGCGACGGGCCTAGGGTGGCCTGAGAAATACGGCCGGGGTCGCATCGACCCCGCGCCACGATCCCCCGTGAGGGGGAAAGAGGTTCGCCCTGCGTTCGCCTAGAACGAGATCAGGCTCGCGATCGCGTCGACCGCGGCGCACGCAGCCTGGTCGTAGAACCGATACCAGTTCGCGCCGTGGGTCCGGGCCTGCTCCGGGATGTGGTCGTTCATGTGGACGCACATCGCGTGCTTCGGCCCTTCGCTCGCCCTCGCAGGAGGCGGAGGTGGCGGGCTGCTTGGCGTCGTACCGTCGCCCGTCCCCGTGTTCCCGGTGTCCGTGTTCGGCTCGTTCACCACGACGTTCGTCGAGGTGGCGGTCGGCCGCAAGGCGTAGGCCGCGAAGGCCCCCACCACGGTCACGGCCAGGATCACGGCCACTGCCAGTTTTCGCCGTGTCATGTGTTCGCCTCTTTGTTTCGTGTCGCGCAGGTCGCGATGGCGCGGTCAAAGGACGTCATGCCGGGAGGCCGCGGAGCGGTCGCCCGTCCCATCCGTTCGGTCACGCGCATCCCATCCGCACGCTGTCGTCGAGAGGCCCGGGCATCGTACATAACGCTTTTCGCGTCCGACGCCGCGACTTGACAACGTCCTTGCGCGCGCGCGTGGCGGCGCCGGGATTTGTGTCGGACGCGCGCGTTGCAATTGACAAAGGACGCACAGAGAAATAGCGCGCGGCGTATCGCAGGCCGTCATGGCGAAGATGGTCGACATCGGTGGGAAGCCAGACCTCCACCGGCGCGCCGTGGCCTCCGGAGAGATCCGACTCAAGCCCGCGACGGTCCGGGCGATCCGCGCCCGTCGCGTCGAGAAAGGAGATCCCATTGCCGCCGCGGAGGTGGCCGCCCTTCAGGCCATGAAGGCGGTGTGGCAGGTCCTCCCGCACACACATCCGATCCCGATCACCGCCGCGAGCGTGACGTTCGACGTGCGGGCCGATCGAATCGTCGCGACGACCACCGTCGAGGCGACGTATAAGACCGGCGTCGAGATGGAGGCCCTCTACGGCGCGACCGTCGCCCTGCTGACGATTTGGGACATGGTGAAGTCGCTCGAGAAAGACGCGGGCGGGCAGTATCCGACGGCAGGAATCGAGAATGTCCGCGTCGTCTCCAAGGAGAAAGCTCCGTCACAGGACAAATGATCATGTCGGCGTCACCGGCAAAGCCTTAGAAATTCGTCGCCTATCCCCGTCCGGGGTTTGGACCATGGCGGAGGATAAGAAGCTCTCAATGTCGGAAGTGCGAAAGACGATCTCGACGTCGTTGGCGGCGGCGTTTGGGTTTGTGATCGCTCTGCTTTGGAACACGGTCGTCACGAGTGGGTTGAAACTTGCGAACATCGACACGGCGTCTCCGTCCGGGCCGGGGGCCTGGGGGATATACGTTGTGACCGCGATTGTTCTCACGGTCGTGATGGTGCTCCTAATAGTGGTGATCGGCCGATGGGGTTCGAAGTAGGCCGAAGCCCTTTTATCGCCAGCGCGGCATAGATTCCGTCCCATGCGCGTCGTGATCCTCGACGGATACGTCGACGAGCCGTCGAACTTCGGAGTGCCGCCATACATCTCGCCGTACCCGCGGTACGTCGCCGGGGCGGTCCGCGACGCGGGCCACGACTGGGAATACGTCACGATCGATCGGGTTCGAGTAGGCGACTCGCTGAAGGGCGACTTGCTCGTCGTCTTGTCCGGCCCCATCGTCCCCGGCAAGTACCTGAGGAGTCTCCCGATCAGCGAGAGGGAGATCGTCCACCACGCGAGCGGGTTCGAGGGCCCGCGGGTCTTCGGCGGTCCGCTCGCGCGCTTCCGCTACTACGACGAGTCGCTCATCGAGCCGTTCGACTGGGTCGCGCTGCGCGACATCGACACGGCGGTCTTCGATTGGCTGCGGACGGGCGAGTGGACCCACCGCGACCGCACGATGGAGGAATGGGACCGCTGGGCGCTCCTCGGGGCGGACGCGATCCGAGCCCACCCGGACTTCCCGGAACCGCTGACGGTCGAACTCGACACATCCAAGGGATGCGTGCGGTACGTGAACAAGGGCTGCTCGTTCTGCATCGAGCCGATGTATGGCAAGCCGAAGTTCCGTCCCGTCGACGGCGTTCTCGCGGAGGTCGCCCGTCTCGCGGAACTCGGCGCGCTGAACTTCCGCCTTGGAGGCCAAGCGGACTTCTTTAGCTACCAGGCGTTTGGACTCGGGTCGTCGCCGACACCGCAAATCAACGTCGGTGCGATTCACGCGTTGCTGGAAGGCATTCGCGCGGCGGCCCCGAATCTCAAAGTGTTGCACACCGACAACGGCGACCCGGCGATGATGATCGCCCATCCAGACGACGCGATGGCGGCGATGCGGGACCTCGTCCGGTTCGCGACCCCGGGCACGATCCTCTCGTTCGGCCTCGAGTCCGCGGACCCGCGCGTCACGGACGCGAACAACCTGAACATCGACGCGGACGGATGCCTCGAGGCGATCCGGATGGTGAATGCGGTGGGCCGCGAGCGCGGCGAGAACGGAATGCCGCGGCTCCTGCCGGGCCTGAACTTCGTCGCGGGCCTCGATGGCGAGACGAAGAAGACGTTCGAGCTGAACCTCGCCTTCCTGAAGCGGCTCCTCGCGGAAGACCTCTGGATTCGGCGGATCAACATCCGCCAGGTGCGGCCCGTGCGGCGGGAGTTCGAGCCGACCGGACTGTATCGCGAATTCCGGCGGTTCAAGGAGGCGGTCCGAACCGGCGTCGATCACGAGATGCTGCAACGCGTCGTCCCGGAGGGGACGATCCTTCGGGACGTCTTCTTGGAGTTGCAAGATGGCCACGTGGCCTACGGCCGACAAATCGGGACGTACCCGATCCTCGTCGGTCTGCCCTACGATGCGCCGCTCAACCGATTCGTCGATGTGCGCGTCACGAGCCATGGCCAACGCTCGCTGACGGCGGTCGAGTACCCGCTCGATGTGAACCGCGCACCGTTCGCGGCGCTCTCCGCACTCCCAGGGATCGGGGCGAAGCGAGCTGCCCGCATCGTCCGAGCGAGGCCGTTCGACTCGTTTCCCGCGTTCGTCGCCTCCCTCGACGATCCTGCAGTGGCGGACCGCGTCGCGCCATTCCTTCGCCTCGCAGCCTAGTCCCGGCGGGCCGTGCCGTCCGTTCCGCCGAGACGGAAAAGTTAACCTTGTTTAAGGTTAACTCGGAGGGCCAACCTTTAGACCGTCGCCGGTCTTCTCTGCGCATCTCGTCCATGTCGGTCCCCGCAAAGCACAAGGAACACGCCCCCGCATCGGTGAGGTGCGGCATCGTGACGGTCTCCGACAGCCGCACCGCGGACACGGACGAGTCCGGCAAGCTCGTGCGAGACCTCCTGCTCCGCGCCGGTCACTCCGTCCTCTTCTACGTCGTCGTGAAGGACGAGGCGAAGTCGATCCTCGATGCGGTCGAGCAGGCCTCCTGGACGTGCGACGCCATCCTCACGAACGGCGGGACGGGGCTTGCGAAACGAGATGTCACGATCGCCACGCTCCTGCCGACGTTCGACAAGACGCTGCCCGGGTTCGGCGAGTTGTTCCGCGCGCTCTCATACCAGGCGATCGGGAGCGCCGCCATGCTGTCCGGCGCCGTCGCCGGCGTCTACCACGGCCGGCTCGTGTTCTGTCTCCCCGGTTCGCCGGACGCGTGTCGACTCGCGGTGGAGAAGCTGATCCTCCCGGAGCTCGGGCACGCGGTCGGGGTGATGGAGCGTTGAAGCGAGTTCACGGTCACGAAGGCCACGCCGCGCGACCGCTGAAAGCCCTGATCTCACTGGACGAGGCGATCCGGATCGCGGTGGATCTCGTGCGGCCAACCGAGCGCACCGAGACGGTGCCACTCGCCGACGCGTTGAGGCGAGTCGCCGCGAAGGATGTGCGATCGGCCATCGACGTGCCCCTTGCCGATCGCGCGGCGATGGATGGCTATGCGGTCCGGGCGCAGGACACGGCCCGTGCGGGATCGGTCCAGACCGTCACCCTCGCGTGCATCGAGACCCACCATGCGGATGGCGTGCCCCACGCCGTCGTGAGCGCGGGTCGATGCACGAAGGTGGCAACGGGTACGACGATGCCACGGGGGGCGGATGCCGTCGTGATGATCGAGGACACGGAGCGAGTCGGGGATCGCGTGAGCGTGCACGCATCGGTCGAACCGGGGGAGAACGTCTCGCGCCGCGGAAGCGACATCGAGCGCGGGTCCACCGTTGTCCGCGCCGGAGAGGTCCTCACCCCCGCGAAAGTCGGCGCGCTTGCGGCGATCGGCCACGCGCGGGCCCGCGTGTACGCGAAGCCGCGCGTCTCGATCCTCGTCACCGGCGACGAGGTCGTCCCGCTCGGTCGGTCGATCCGGGCGGGCCAGGTGTACGACGTCAACTCGCACACAATCGCCGCCGTCGTGCGGGAGAATGGCGGGGAACCGAAGCCGGAGGGCCGCGCGCCCGACCGACTGCCAACGCTTCGGATCGCGCTGAAGAAGGCGGCCGCGAACGATCTCGTCGTGGTCTCGGGCGGCTCGTCGGTTGGCGAGAAAGACCTCGTGGTCGAGGCGCTCGAGTCGATGGGCGATCTGCTGTTCCACGGAGTCGCGGTGAAGCCCGGCCGGCCGACCGCCCTGGGCCTCGTGGATAGGAAGGCGGTCCTCGGGCTCCCCGGGAACCCGACCTCGTGCTTGTCGAACGGCTACGTGATCCTCGCACCGATGCTGCGTCGCATCGCGCGGTTGCCGCCGGCGCGGGGGATCGTGATCGAGGTGCCGCTGGCCATGCGACTCGCCTCGAAGATCGGGCGCGTCGAGCTCCACACCGTCCGGATCGTCGACGGAGAGGCTCAGCCCGCGTACAAGGAGAGCGGCGCAATCACGTCGATGGCCCACGCGGACGGCTACATCGAGATCCCTGCGGACGTCGACGGGATCGAGAAGGGCGAGATCGTCCGAGTCGTCCTCTTTTGAGGGGATGCAATGCGCGAGGCCGGCGAAGAGCCAACCCGGCAGGGCGGAGGACGCTCGTCCATCGGTCGGAAGAAGGCAGACTGTCCGATCTGTCGGCGAGGTCGGCCCCGGGACGTCGTCGCGGTCCTGCAATCGGCGTGGGTCAGTGCCCCGTCGAG
>DASPXQ010000217.1:0-5497 GCA_035637195.1 Thermoplasmata archaeon
CGGGTACTCGACGATGAAGAAGAGATCGTGGCCTTGGTCGGCGAGAGCCTGCCCTAGGAGCTTCTCTCCTTCGGTGTCGATGTCGTCGCCATCGCGGACGCGCTTGCCGTGGCCTCGGAGGATTTCGAGCGCCTCCGTGTAAGGCAGCCGCCGCACCGGGAGCTTCGGTCGCCTTGGACTGGCGTGGAGGATCTCGAGTTCCGCTTTCGCTTCGTTGCGCACCGCGTCGATCGCGTGATCCACGGCGCCTTCGAGGATTTCCAGGACGTCCTCCTGGCGTTCGATCCACGCGACCTCCCCGTCGAACGACGTGAACTCGGTCACGTGGCGGACCGTGTCGGAGGGCTCCGCACGGAAGGCCGGCGCGATTTCGTAGACGCGGTCGAGACCTGTCGCCATGAGGATCTGCTTGTACAGCTGTGGGCTCTGGCTCAGGTACGCCGGCCGGCCGAAGTAGTCCGTGCGAAAGAGCGTGGCGCCTCCCTCGGCACCGGCGCCCGCCAGCTTCGGCGTCTGCACCTGGACGAAGCCCTGCTGGTCTAGGATGCTGCGCAGGGCGCGCGCAACGATCGAGCGGACGCGAAAGATCGCACGCCGTTCCGGCTTCCGCAGGTCCAGGACGCGGTTGTCGAATCGCGTGTCGATCTCCGCGCTGACCTTGTCGGCGATCGAGAGAGGGAGCGGGGCCGCGGCGGGGCTCACGATGTCCAGAGAAGCGGCCACGAGTTCCCATCCGTTCCGGACTTTGGGGTTCGGCTGGACCACCCCACGGACGATGATCACGCTCTCTCGTACGACCCGCGAGGCACGGTCGAACAGCGCCTCATCCGATGCCTTCTTGACGGTCACCTGGAACGTGCCTTCCCGTTGCCGGACGATCAGGAAGGCAATGCCGCCGAGGTTCCGCACGTCCTCGACCCAACCGCCGAGGGACGCCTCCTTCCCCTCGTCCCGCTTGCCGATCGAGGCGAGCGAACGGAACGAGGCCGCCATGGAGGCGCGGAGAACGAAGAGGTCTATTAAAGGATGCGGTGGACTCCGGGAATCTCAGCGGGCGACCGCCATTCTTTCCTTCGTCCGCGCAGCTTCCTTCTCTCGCTCCGCGTCCGACGGCACATACTGGACGTGCGGGTACGCGAACTGCACGCGGGGCTCGGCCATGAACTTCTCGTAGATCCGCTTGACGAGGCGGGTGCGGTACGAGCCTTTCGCGAACACGGGGCAGAAATACACGAGGTTCATGTCGATAGAAGATGCGCCGAGGGCCCAGCCGACTTTCGGCTCCTCGGCCATGTAATCGGCGAGGTCTGCGAACTCGTACTTCGCGCGGAGATGCACGCGATTCTCCCGCATCATCGGGCCGACGACTTCTTCCGCGGCCTCGAAGATGAGCTTCTCCGCCAGCTTGACGTCGCTCTCGTACGTCACGTTGACCGTGAGCTGGTCCCAGACGAACGGCGTGTCTTTCGTATAGTTGAAGACGTTCCCCTTCACGATCTGGCTGTTCGGGATCGTCACGTAGCGGCCGGTGAAACTGTCGCCGTACAGGATGCCGCCGAATTCGCGGAGGGTCGTGTTCATCGGCGAGATGTTGACGACGTAGCCTCGGGTGTTGTTCATCTCGATCCGGTCCCCGAGTTTGTAGAGTCCCATCGAGACGAGCACGATCCAGCCCATCAGGTTCAGCAACGGCTCCTGCATGACGTAGATCAGCGCCGCGGACACGAAGGCGGTTCCGAGGAAGCCAAACTGCTGGGCGCCCCCGCCAATCATGACGAGAAAGACAAGGCCGATCACGGTCGCCCAGACCGCGTAGGACACAAGCTGGAAGTGCGCGAAGATGTCTGCCTCGTATCGGACGTGGGTCTTGAGCGCCGCGCGGAAGACCGGCCGCAAGACCACGAGGAGCGCCTTCGTCGCGATGAGAAGCGGAATGATGAAGACCCATGGTTCGAGCGACGCCACGAAAGCGGGCGAGCCTTGGGGCAAACCCGGTATTTGAAAATCCCCGTGAAGAACGAAAAGGAGGACGAGTGTGATCGCCGTTATGCCGACCCAGAGGAGGGCTCTCGCTTTCCGCCAATCGGCGACCTTCACAGACACTTACGACCGCCACACGCGTTATTTAATCCCGGTGACGAGGTTATCAGGGATGAAAGACGAGCGCCGTCTGTGCACGGCACCCCATCGAGAGGTCCCTTGAGAGAGAGCTCCGGCTGCCGTCAGATGAACTCGGCAAACTTGGCGACGAGCTCGGGCCGCGTCTCCTTGAGGACCTTGAGGATCGCACGGACGCTCAGCTTGTGCACGCCGACCCTCGCGAGGATCTCGATGATGTCGTCGAACTCTTTGTCGGCGAGGGTCACGAGCTTGTTCTTCGCGAGCCAGTTGCGGTACAGGTTCTCCTCGAGCTTCGCCCGCCAGCCCTTCTCATACTCCATGAGCGCGGCCTCGCTGTAGTCGCCCGACTGGTGACACTTCGCGAGCACGTTCCCGAGGATCATGCCCGCCACCATGCCGTTCCCGATGCCGCCGCCCGTGATCGGGTCGATCATCCGGGCTGCGTCGCCGACCAAGGCGATCCCGTTCCCGACCGACTTCTTGATCGGCGGGGCGGTGGACACGCCTCCCGTGACCATGTCGAGCGGCTGGGCGTGCTCCATCCGCGGGTCCTGCGCAATCCACCGGTCCAGGAATCCCATGATGTCCATGCGGCCCTTCAGCCGGTCGAGGGAGACGCCGATCCCGACGTTCGCGGTCGACTCGTCCTTCGGGAACACCCAGATGTATCCCGCGGGCGCGCACTTGCCCAACCAGAACTCGCAGTAGTCGGGGAAGTCGTGGCCCTCGCCGATGTTCGTGAGGCGGTACTGCAGCGTGCCGGTGATGTCGCCCGCCCGCAGGAGGGTCTTGAAGCCGGCCCACCGGCCAACCTGGCTCTCGTAGCCGTCCGCGGCGACGACGCACTTCGCGTTGATCGTCATCTCGTCCTCGAGCCGCTTCGCGCGGATCCCGCGGACCCAGCCGTCATCCTTGACGACCGCTGTGGCCGTGGTCTTGAGCCAGATGTCGGCGCCCGCCTTGGCGGCTTCTTTGGCCACCGCCTTGTCGAAAGCGTCCCGCTCGAGGACGATGCCCACCTCGTTCCCGGCGTGGGCTTCCTCGATCGTGAGCTCCGTCCCGTTCGGCGAGAAGATCTTCGCGCCCTTGACCTCGCGGCCGACCCATTTGCGGTCGAACGGGAGCTTCGTGTCCTCGACGAAGTGCCGCGCGAGGCCCTCGCCGCACCGGACGGGCGAGCCGATCTCCTGCCGCTTCTCGATCAGGAGGGTCCGGCAACCGCCCATCGCCGCGTAGCGGGCCGTCATCGAGCCCGATGGGCCCGCGCCAACGACTACAACGTCGTATTCATACGAGGGCATGGGGGCCGGCCTGACGATTCCCTGAGGATATAAGAACCTAATCCTCCAACGGCCCGACGGCTCGTCGTGCCGTCACGATCGCCACCGGAGGATGTTCCGCCCCATATCGGTCCAGACCCTCTTTCGCGGCATCCCACCGCGCGAGCAAGTCCGCTCGCCGGCGAGGATTGCGAATCTGAGCCACATAGTCTCTCGGGATGAACGCGAGGAAGTGGGGGAGATGGATGTCGAAGGTTTCAGTGGACAGAACCTCCCCGCCGGCTTCATGGAAGAACGACACAAGGCGTTCGAGCGGGAAGTAGTGGATATCATCCTTTTTTCCAAGGACCTGTTCGAAGATCTCCGCTCGAAGATTGTACATCTGGAGATGCGCACGCTGAGCCTCCGTCGTCGCGATCGGGAGGGACTCCGCAATGGTGACGAGAGGCGCGACCCTCAGCATTTCGGCGACCACGCGGATAATCGTCCCCTCGTCCCGAAGGCTCCGAACGCCATGGACACAGACGGCCCGGTCGACCTGCCCCGGCCGGATGGGGAGCCGGGATGCATCACATTGGACTGGATGGATGCGACCGTGGAGTCCGGATTGTCTTGCGATGTCGGCGAATAGGCCCCATCGTCCGATTTCGACGGCGACCACCCGCCCCCGTGCCCCAAGCCCGTACGAAAGGGGAATCGTCGCCAGGCCGTGAGGTCCGCAGCCGATTTCGATGACGGATTCGCCTTTCTCGATTCCAACTCGCAAGAGGACAACGAACCTTTCCGCCATCTCGGCCTGAAGCCAGTCATCGGGAAGAGACGGTCCCGGTGAAGCCGGCAGCTTCTCAAGGATGCGACGGAGCCCGGCAGGAACCCGCTCCTGCCATCGTTCATTCCCCATTCGAGCCAAGCGACATCGCGGATCCGCTATATGCGCTCGGTGCGGGCCCATTCCTGGGTCGAAACCCCGTTCACTTCATCGTGTGGAGCTTGTGGCCGCGCGGATAGTCGATCGCGCCGACCGGACAGACCTTGACGCACATGCCGCACTGGGTGCAGTCCTCGTTAAACGTCAGGTAGACCTCGTTCAGGAAGATCGCGTTCGTCGGGCAGGTGCCGACGCAGGCTCCGCAGTGCATGCAGAGCATGTCGTCGATCGCCATGATGCCGTTGTCCCGGACGGAGGGACGGATCGCGACGACCGTCTCAGGCATGCCGCGACCGCCACTCCTCGATCGGCACCGCGAACTTCTTCTCGATCTCCTCGCGGAAGTTCGGCCCGGTGTTGTACGCGCAGAACGGGATGACCTTGCCGTCCGGCGTGGCGTAGTGGATCACGCACCGCTTGACGCGCTCGATGTCGTAGTTGTAGTTGTCCTGGAAGTGCATGCCGCCGACGTACATCGTGGACCAGGAGAACTCCGCGGCACCGGCCTTGTCGCCCTTCGTGAACATCCGGTTCAGGATCTTCAGCATCTTGGAGAGGCCCATTCCCTCAGGCGCCTCCTCGGGCTTGAAGTGTCGCTTCAGGAGCTGGAGCGCCTTGAGCTTCGACGTGAACTTGATCTTCTTGTCCTTCGTGTCCTGCGCCAGGAGCCAGAGGTCTTCCATGAGGCCCTCGACGTCGATGAACCGCGTGATCGGCACGGGGTCCTTGCCGGTCTCCAGGAACAGGTACGACGCGAGGCCGCACGCCGGGTGCGACGTGAACGAGGGCTTCGCGGTGTCCGTCAGCACGCTCACGAGCTCCGAGATCGGGGAAACGAACGGCACCGGGTACCAGTCGTCGCGCGTCAGGTAGCCCGTCTGCTCCTCGAGGTCGTACGCCAAGTCGGAGAGCGTGTATCGCAGCTTCCGGCGGTCCTCTTCGGGGATGCGGCCCGTCAGGCTGACCGGCTGGAAGTTGACGCCCTTCACGACGTCGCGGTTCTTGATCGCGTAGTTGAGGATCTCGCCGGCCTGGTCGTCGTTGAACGAGTTGACCATCGTCGGCACGAAGCAGATCGTCGGCGTGATGACGCCGCGCGCCTTGCGCTCGCGGACCCGCTCGATCACCTTGAGCTTGATGTCGAGCAGCGGCCGGCCGCGCGCCTTGA
>DASPXQ010000218.1:0-2913 GCA_035637195.1 Thermoplasmata archaeon
CACATCGTCTCGAGCACGGGCGTCGACTTCGACGGAGCGACGTTCACGGGCAACGTCCTCGCGAACGAAGTGGTCGGCGACTTCACCGCGATCGCGAAGATCAGCGGCAATCCGACGGTCGCGGGCCAGAAAGCGGGCCTCATGGTCCTGCTGAACAACCGCAACTGGTACGCGCTCCAGAAGGTGAACGTCGCGGGGACCGTGGACTGGCAGGCGAAAGCGACCACGGACTCCGTGTCCGGGGTCCGTGCGACCTCCGGCGGCAACCCGATCCCGGCGTGGTTCCGAATCGTCCGATCCGGGGTGAGCCTCGTCGCGTCCACGAGTTCCGATGGATCCACGTGGACGACGTTGGACACGTACACCCCCGGGATGGAGTATCCGCTCGAGGTTCGGCTCGCGCTGTTCGTCGCGGATGGCCTGTCCGGCACGGCCCACACGGTGGACATCGACTACGTCCGCGTGCAGATTTCAAACGACGCGACGGTCGCCGTCTCGACTCGGCTCGGGAACGCGAGCCCCGTGGACGGCACGTGGACCGGTTGGTCCTCGCCCTACCCGACGCCTTCGGGCTCGGCGATGGCCGGCGTCGCTCGGTACGCGGAATTCCGGCTCTCGTTCGCGGTGACGTATCCCGACCACACGCCGAACATCGGGGCCGTCAACGTCTCCTGGTCCCTGTATCCCGCGTCGGGCACGCTCACGACCGAGGATTTCGCCCCTCCGGATCTGAGCCAGTGGGGCTCCTTCGCCGTGGTCCACACGCTGAACGGCCAGACGATCGCGTACGAGTACTCGACGAACTCGGGTGGCAGCTGGACCGGCGTCTCCCCGCCGGCCTCTCTGCTCGCCGTCTCGATCGCCTCCGGAAAAATCCGCTTCCGTGCGACCCTGTCGACGTCGAACGCGACGATCACCCCGACGATCAGTGAAATGCGGCTCAGCTACCGCCATCTGCTCGACCACTTCTTCGTGACGGCTTCCGCCAGTGCAACGGCGGGCGTATCGTTCACCGTCACGATCGCGGCGAAGGACGCGGGCAACTCGACGATGACCTGGTGGACGGGCACGGTGGCCATCGACGCGCGGCTGAGCGACGGCGTCACGCCGGGCGGGGGCACCTTGGGCACAACGTCAATCGCGATCACGGCAGGCGGGTCCACGACCCTTAGCACGGAGACCTACACGAAGGCGGAGACGATCCGGATCCGAGCGAGCTTCGGGAGCGCGTCCGGCCTGAGCGGGCCCGTCGTCGTCGCACCGGGCGCCCTCGACCACCTCGTGGTGACGCCGAGCGTTGTGACAATCCTACCCTTCGACGGCCGAGACCTCGCCTCCCAAGGGTACGACCGGTGGAACAACGCGATCGCAGGGCTCGCGTACTCTTGGACCGTCACGGGAGGCGTCGGTTCCCTGAACGTGACGACGGGGCCGAGCGTCAATTTCACCGCAAGCCCGCCTCCGGCGAACGGGACGGTGGTCGCATCCGTCGGGGCGGTCAGCGGCATCGCCCAAATTCACGTCGTCAGCGGGGTGCTTCCATGGGTCGCCGTCGCCTCTCCGACGAATGGGGTCCATCTCACCGGCCTCGTCCTGATCACGTACACGAACAGCGCGGACGCCATCTCGGTCCGATTCGACTACGATGGCGGGTCCGGCTGGACGACCATCGGCACGACCGCGCCGCCGAACGGAACGTTCCTTTGGGACACGACGCCGCTCAACTTCGTTGGCGGGAGCTTCCGCGCGGTCGTGACCAACAACCGGACGATTTCGAACAGCACGCTCGTCACCCCCATCGAAGTCGACAACACGCCGCCGGCCATCACGCTCGGCGCCGTGACGGACAACCAGGCGACGAGCGGCACGCTCACACTCACCTATGCGACTTCCTCGGACGTCGTCCGCGTCGACCTAACGTATTTCGATGGCTCCTGGCGGGTGATTGGGACCGAGCTGACGGTCGACGGCTCCTACGTCTGGACCCCCGGAGGCCCGGTCAACGGGGTCACCGTCCACGCCGTCGCAATCGACGACGTCAATCTGAAGGGGTCCGCGGACAAGATCGGGGTCGGGAGCCGCACGATCGGGACGAATCCTCCCCGGATCGCGAGCATCCCCACGATTCACGTCCAAACGGGTGCGCCATACGGCCTGAACCTGACGTTCTACGTGTCGGACCCCGACACGCCGCTCTCCGGCCTCACGGTTTCCGATGCGGACAGCGCGAACGTCACCGCGCTCGGCGGCCCGTACCCGTCCCTCGTGATCACGTACGCGACCGCGGGCACGTACATCGTGACCCTCTGGGTCTCGGACGGAGTCGACACCGCGTGGACGCTGCTCACAATCGTCGCGGCAAGCACGAATCCCCCGCGCGTCGTCTCCACGCCGCCATCGGTCGTGTTCGACGAGGACACGACTGCGCCGAACGGCCTGGGGGCGATCGCGACGGCGTTCATCGTCGATCCGGACGGTGACCCGCTCACCTTCACGGTCCTCGGAAATCGTTCCGTGCACTTCCGCGTCAACCCGAACGGCACGCTCGACTTCTGGGCGGACCCGAACTGGTTCGGATCGGAGGCGATGCGGCTCCGCGGGACGGATCCGTCCGGCGGCTTCGCCGAAGTCGGGTTCGCCGTGACCGTTCGCTCCGTCGACGACCCTCCGGTCCTCGCCGCCGTGCCGACGCTCTCCATCGAAGCGGGGACCGCTTACGTCCTCGATCTCGATTCCTACATCTCCGACGTCGACACGCCACTCGCTTCGATTACCGTGACGACGGACAGCCCGTACGTCAACGTGAGCGGCCATCGACTCACGCTCACGTTCCCGGCCGACCGGACGAGCGCAGAGTTCAATGTCACAATTTCCGATGGGACGTCGATCGCGACCCGCGAGGTGTCGGTGGCC
>DASPXQ010000219.1:0-2274 GCA_035637195.1 Thermoplasmata archaeon
GTCACGATCGCGCTGTACCGGCTCGCGATCGCCTCGGCGATCCTCGCGCCGATCGTCCACCTGGACCGCCGACGGCCGCTCGTCGGCATCCGGCGGCGGGACGTCCTCCTGATGATGGGCGTCGGGGCAATCCTCGCGACCCACTTCACGCTCTGGATCGGATCGCTGAAGATCGAGGGCGTCCAGGTGAGCGTCGCCTCGTCCGTCATCCTGGTGACGTCCCACCCCCTGCTCGTCGGGATCCTGTCGCACTTCGTCCTCCGGGAGCGACTGAACGGACGCATGGCCCTCGGGATCGCGCTGGGCTTCGGCGGCGTGGTCGTCATCGCGATCGCGGACTCGACGGCGAGGAGCGCCAGCCTGGTGGGCGACCTCCTGGCGTTCTCGGGCGGCGTCGCGGCCGGCTTCTATTTTCTCCTGGGCCGGAGGCTGCGTCAGCGGATTCCCCTCCTCGCCTACGCGTTCGTCGTGTACGTCACCGCGACCGGCGTCCTGTTCCTCTACACGCTCCTCCTCCAAGAGAGCCTCACGCCGACCGGCGACCTGCGGACCGAGATGGCCCTCTTCCTCGCGATGGCCCTCATCCCACAGATCGGCGGGCACACGCTGTACAACTGGAGCCTCCGCTGGGTGCCCGCGCCAATCGTGAGCCTGAGCCTCGTCGGCGAGCCGATCGGATCGAGCCTCCTCGCGTGGGTCCTGCTGACCCAGACGCCCGGCGTGGCCGTGGGAATCGGCGGGGCGCTCGCCCTCGCGGGGATCTACCTGACCGTCCAGGGCCAGGGGGCGCGGACGCGGGAGACGATCGCCGCACGGGACGTCGAGTGAGGGCGTACCTCTAAGCGGAGGTATGGACCGCGGCGGCGATCTGGCGCTCGATCTGGACCCGCCGTCGGGTGAACTCCTGCTCCGCCTTCCGGTGGTACGACGCCATCCGTCGGAGCAACTCGTCTCGAGCGCGCGCCGACTCGACACGGCCGATGTAGTCCTCCTTTCGCGCGGACCGACCGTTGTCGCGCTCGTAGTGCCAGAAGTAGAAATAGCGTCGCCCGCCGAAGTCGCGGACCCGCGCGCCGCATCCTATCTCCATCGTTCATACCTCTAAGTAGAGGTATATCCAAGGAGGGCGTCAGCCTTCCGGTGGGGTGCATGAAACTACTCCAGCGGCTAGGGTTCCTCGGGCCCGCGGCCCTTCCGCTCGAACTGCTTCGCGTACAGTTCCTTCAGCCGCCCGTACGTGTCGACGTCCTGGGGCCCCTTGTCCTCGCGGATGCGGACGATCCGCGCGAAGCGCAGCGCGAATCCGCTCGGGTAGTGCGGGCTCCGCTGGATCTCGTTATGGGCGACCTCGACGACGACCTCCGGTCGGACGTGGAAGCCCCACCGCTCCTCCGACGTCGCGAGCTTGCGCAGGCGGTCCGTCATCGCCTCGAACTCCGCGTCGGTCAGGCCTTTAAACGGCTTGCCGATCATCTGGAACGTGCCGGTCGACTCGTCCCGCACCGCGAGCCAATAGTTCGACAGCCACCCTTCCCGTCGGCCGCTCCCCCACTCCGCCGCGACGATTGCGAGGTCGAGGTGGTCCGCCGGTTTGATCTTGAACCACTTCTTCCCGCGTTTCCCGACGGAATACGTCGACTAAAGGTGCTTCGCCATGAGCCCTTCGTGGCCCGCCTCGAGCGCTTCCATCAGGAACGACTCGATCTCTTCCTTGGCCCGAACAATCCGGCGAGCCGTCAGGTACTGTGGGGGCACGAGCCGTTCGAGGAGCTCCCACCGCAGCCGGTAGGGCTCGTCGATGAGCGTCCGGCCGTCCACGTGGAGGAGGTCGAACAGGTAGAGCCGCAACGGGATCTCCTCCGCGGCCGCGGCGATCTCGTGCACGCGGCGGAATCGCCGCATGAGGTCCTGGAACGGCAGCGGCTTGCCCGCGTGGTCGATCGCGACGACCTCGCCCTCCAAGAGGAATTCCTGCGCCGGCAGCGAGCGGGCGATCGCGACGATCTCCGGGAGGCTGTTGGTGACGTCGCTGAGTCTCCGGCTGAAGATCCGGACGGCATCGCCCCGGCGGTGAATCTGGATGCGCGCGCCGTCGAGCTTGTACTCGATGGCCGTCACGCCGCCGTGCTCCTTCAGGACCTCCTCCAGGTCGTCGGACATCTCGGCGAGCATGGGCTTCATCGGTGCGAGGAGGCGCAAGCCGCGGGACCGCAGCCCGTCCGCCCCCTCGAACCGGGCGATCTCCGCGACGAGGCCGAGGTCCCCCAGGAACAT
>DASPXQ010000220.1:0-4067 GCA_035637195.1 Thermoplasmata archaeon
CGGCTTTCGGCTGAAGCCCGCCTCGACCTCCGCGGGCGACGTCGCGAGGGCGAGCTCCCGCGTCGAGTCGACAAGACGGCCGCCCCGCTCGACGTCCCTCACGTGCACCCGATGCATCCCGCGGACCAGTTGCGAGCGGAACCGGACGATGTCGTCCATCGGAAGGCCGACCCACTCCTCCGGCGAATCGAGGATCTGCGTATCACCATGGACCGGCGGAACGAGCGGCCCGACGAAGACCTTCGGGTAGCCGAACCGGCCGACGAACACGCCGGGCGGAGAGGAGCCGTCCAGGTCCACCCGGTCGATCATCGGGGCGGTCTTCATGATGGAATCCCAACGGACCATGATCGGGCAACGCGATTTGCCGCAGAGGAGCTTCGCGCCGCGACACGAGATGCAGAGGCCGCTCGCGATCGCCGCCCGCGTGTCCGCGTCGAACAGCGCGCCGAACTGCTGCGGCAGCGGTTGCATCGGTAGGGTCAGCATGGGCATTGGACCGACTCCGAAAAGCCTTTAAGAACATGCCGACCGGGTCCGCGAATCGGACCACGCGAAGGATTATCCGCTATGCGAAACGTTCCCGGGCCGTGAAGCCGGATTCGCCGCTCGCGCTCGGGACGGAAGACCGCATCCTCCTCTACCTCTCCGACTTCCGCAACACGGAGGAGCGGTACGTGCTGCCGCAGGCGCTCACCCAGAAAGGGATCGCCTTCGCAGCCGGCGTGCAGCGCAAGCATCTGTCGCGCTACCTCGACGAGATGGTCCGCGACGGCTTGCTCGTCGAGACGAAGGCGCACATCGAGGGCGAGAAGCAGCGCATGCTCGCGTACTACCTCGCGCCTCGTGGGTGGGAGCGGGCGATGGGGATCAAGGAGCGTGTCTCGGCCGTCCGCGTGCCGATCAAGATCGCCGGCGTGACGGAAGAAATGACCTTGGCGGAGATCGACGGCGCGACGTCCGTCCACCTGACGTTCTCCGATATCGTGCGCGAAGCGATGAACGTCGACGAGCTCGATCTCGAGTCTCTCGAGGGCATCGACGACCGCCGCAAGCGCGCGATGGACGAGCGGGTGAAGCGGCTCGAGGAGTACACGCGCGCCGTCATGACCGCGTGGAAGGACGGCCGCGTGACGGCGACGGAGCGCCTGCTCGTCGAGCAGCTGCGGGACAACCTCGGCATCTCCAGGGAAGAACAGGAACGAATCGAGAGCCAAGTGCTGGAAGAGGTCCTCGAGAACCGGACAGGTATCTACCGGGCGGTCGCCGTCGAGGCCCTCGAAGGCGGCCCGATCTCGGACGAAGAACGGGAGCTCCTCGAAGCGTTGCGGAAGAAGCTCGGCCTGTCGTCCCACGACGTTCGGGAAATCGAGAGGGCACTGACGAAAGCTTCCTAACGGGCGACGAACAGGCGGTACTTCTGCGTCGGGTCCGAGATCTCCATCTCGATCCGCTTAGCGATGAGCTTCTCCGGATGGTGGACGCTCCCGACGCGCTGCTCGAGATCCTCGAACGATTTGAAGGGGCCTTTCTTGCGCTCCTCGAGGATCGCCCACATCGTCTTCTTGCCGAGGCCGGGCAGGAGCTCGAGCATGTGGAACCGGGTTGTGATGGCCTGCGCGCGGTTGAAGAAGTCGACGAACTTCGCCTCCTTCTCCTTGACCGTCTCCTGGATCACGAACGGCAGCTCCTTCTGCGCGGCCGTCGTCAGCTCCTCGTAGCCCACGCGCCTCTTGACGTGCAGGACCTCGGCCCTCTGATCGATCTCCTTGCCGATGTACACCCGCTGTCCGATCGACAAGGCGACGCCTTCCTTCGGCACGAGCTCGAACAGCTTGAACTCGTCCACGCCGAGCGCGTACGCGAGCGGCTCACGGTGGAACTTCGACTGGTCCGGATGGCCTTGCGGTAAGTAGTCGAGGATGCGGGCGTAATCTTCCATGCGACTCGCCTCGTCAGCGGTACTTCCCCACAATCTCGAGGACTTTCTCCGCATCCTCTTTCGAAAGAGCGAATCGTTCCTTCGCGAAGATCGCCCGGACGTCGTCCATGTGGGTCGGCGTCAGGTCGACGATCTTCACCGCGTTGAAGGGCGACATCATGGGGATCTCCATGAGCTCCTTCACAATCGGAGGGACCTTGTCCGCCGGCACGCGGGCGAACAGCGACGCGTGGGAGAGGGAGTACTGCTGCTCCGGGTTGAGCTCGCCGCGGGCCGCTTTCTCCTTCTCGAGGATGACCTTCAGCTCGGCCAGGGAGACGAACACTTCCTCCATGATCTCCCTCCTACGCCCGCCTCAGGTGCTCGGGTCGGACCACGGCCTGCTTGATCTTGCCGCCGAAGCGCACGTCGACGAGGAACGACCCGCCGCGCCGCCCGACGACGGTGCCCGTCATGCCGTGGAAGCGGTGGTGCGGCCAGCCGCGCTGGACGCTCGAGTCGATGACGATCGTCACGTGTTCGCCGTCCTCGAACGTCTGGAACGACCGCGTGATCGGGGAGAGCCCGCGCTCGCGGGGGCTGCGGCGGAACTTCTGCCGCGTCTTCTCCATGATCCCTTTCGAGGCCTTCACCATCGGCTCACCGGTCGTCGTGGACGTCCAAGACGTCGAGCTCGATCACCTCGCAGGCCACCCCCAGCCGTTCCGCAAGGGACGGCGAGGTCCGTCCGCGGTCCCCGTGGACCCACTCCTTGACGTAGGTCCCCGCCTCCGCCGTCACGCGGATCTCCGCGCGGTCTCCGTCGACCCGGACGACCTCGGCCGCCAAGATGCGTCGATGCCGCGTGGTATCCGCACGCCGGTGAACGACCCGTTCGGGGGTCTGTTGGGCGATCGGCTCCGGCACCAAAACTGGCAGGGCCGCTTTAAGCTTTGCTTCCCCGACAGGAGGGACCGTCCGGAAGAGCACGCGGTACGTCTTCGCCGCGCGATCCTCCTTCAACCCGACGACGTCGGCGCCGCGCGCGGGACCGAGCCCGTCGACCTCGACGATGCCCGACCCGTTGATGCGGGCGATCGCCGAGGCGAGGTCGAGGTGCCGGCGGCGGGGCTCCTTGATCTCGAGGATGAACGGGCGGCCCCGTCCGAGCATCCGGGCGTCGACGTCCTCGCGGCCCATCCCGTGCAGCGCGTGGCCCGTGCCGCCGGACTCCCGCATGACCTCCGCGGCGATCACCTCCTCGACGCTCGTCGGGTACATCTTGCCGGTCCCGCCGCACCGCGCGCATCCCTTGCCCATGCAGCGCCGGCACGGCCAGCGGGTCTGGGGAACCCCCCGGGCGAGCTTTCGGTAGCGGCCCCGGAGATAGAGCGGGTTCACCTGCAGGTCCACGTGGTCGAAGGCGGGATCGAGGACCGCGACGATGTCGGGCGCGGCCAAGTCCGGTTCCTTGCCGACCCTCTCCGAGACGCGCTTCCCGACTTCGCGGTTCACCTCCGCTTTCAGCGGCTCTGGCGCGGAGAGCCCGAGGTCGGACCAAAGCGACTCCTCCCGGGCGGAGACCTCCGGATCGATTCGCGAGCCGACGCGGAAAGTGTCGTACTCCCAGGGCTCGAGCTTTCGCGCGACGAGGTCCGCGAGGGCGTCGTAGCGGGCCGTCAGCCCCGCGCACACCCAGCACGGCCCGGCGGCGTGGCCTGCGACCTCCCGGATCGCCCGGCCCCGTTCCTCGTTCGTATGCCCATGGCCGACCTTGCCGAAGAGGCGGCCGAGGCAGGCGTCGCAGAGCGTCCGATCCCCGAGCTTCGACCAATCGACCGCGCGTCCGGCGGCGAGGACCTCGTCCACGGTCCTCCGCAAAGGCCAGGCGGCTTAAAGGCTCACGCCAGCAGGAACACGCTCACGAGCAGGTTGAGGAGGACGATCGCCGTCACGGCGACGTACGTCCGGTCGCGTTCCTCGGCGAAGGAGAGGAAACTCAGCACGACGCGGGCCACGGGGGTGAAGATCATCAGCAGGATCCCGAGGTTCAGGTAGCCCGCCGGGGTGAAGCGGACCAGCTCGGGGACGAGGTTCCGCACGGAGATCGAGTTCGGCGGGATGTCCGGTCCGCCGAGCCCCCGTA
>DASPXQ010000221.1:0-2725 GCA_035637195.1 Thermoplasmata archaeon
ACGCCGGGCGAGGGAGCTCGTCGTACGGCGTGCACGAGTACGTCGGCCGCGCGCCCATCGTCTCGTAGGCGGACGCGATGCGTCGTTGTTTCGCCGCGAAGGTCTCCGGCACCCCGAGTTCCCTCCATTGCGCGAGATCCGTGCCGAGCGGGTTCACTGTCGTCGGGACCTTGACGCGGGCGTCTCGGGCGAAGTCCTCGAGGAACTCGAGTCCCGGGTCGCCGATCATCTTGTACGACGCCCCGGAGACGTGGGCCGAGGTGATCGGCACGAGCCGGTCCGCCTCCGAGAGTCGGGCGACCGTCAGGAGGAGCCGCATCGACGTCCGTTGGGCGGGCGAGCCTTCGTCCCGGAGGCGCCGTTGCGCCGTCGTAAGTCGCACTCAGAGTCCTCCCGCGAGGACCGAGCGGGCGAGCTGCCTCGCCACTTCCGGCTTCGCCGGGAACGCCATCAGCTTCAGCCGCACATCGATCGGGTCGGTGTCCTGCGCGAGCGTCAGCTTCTCGAGGTAGGCGGCCTGCTTGTCGATCCGGAAGTGGAGGATGCCGTCGTCGTCCACCCGGCTCTCCACATCCCTCGCGATGCTCTCCGGAAGGCCGGCCGCGGTCCATCGATCCCAAACGGAGCGGATCGCCTTCCCCTCTTCGACGCGTCGCGTGAGCCGCACAAGCGGGTTGCCAAAATGCCCTTCCAGAGATTCCCGCGCCGTCTCCCCGGCGGGACAGGCGGTTTCGAGTGCCTGGGCGACGCGCGCCTCGTCCTCCGTCGCATGGCAGTACGCTCGGGCCTCGATCCAGCGCACGGGCACCTTAGCCATGCAGCCGCTCCAACGCCTCGCGGGCCTGCCGGCGGAATTCCTCGAGGGAGCCTTCGTTCACGAGCATGACGTCCGCGATCGCGATGACCTCGCCCAGCCCCCAGCCCAGCTCCCGGATGTCCCGGGCGCGGAACGCCTCGTACCCCGGCGCGTCGTCCGTTCTGCGGCGCTTCATCATGCGTTGGTAGCGAGTCGTCGGGGAGGCGTGAATCGCGAGGACGGTCAGGTGGTTCCCGAACGCCTTGCGGAACACGTCGAGTTCGGCACGACCCCGGAGGCCGTCGACCAGGATGCGCTCGCCCCGGATCCGAGGCAGGGTCCGCTCGGCCCACACGCCGTATCCGTGCGCCTGACGCTCCGCGTGCGCGAGCCCGCCGACCGCGGCGTCGGTGATCGGCAGGCCACGGCGTTGCGCTTCCTCTCGCACGACGTCGCCCATGCGGACAATCGAGAACCCGAGTTCCTGCGCCACGGACAGGACCTCCTCCTTGCCGCATCCGGGCATTCCCGTGACACACAACACATGCACGGGTCGCGAGGAAACAACGGGCCGGCTTAAGCGTTTCCCGGAGGACGCAGCTGCGGATTGCTCGGGGCGCGAGCACCGAAGTCGATAGGGAATCGAAGCGCCCACAAAATAGAAATACCCACGGACCGTAGCTCGACCCGGAGCGCGACGATGCCCCTCGACCTCGACCTGACGAAGCTGCGATTCGGCACGGAGCTGCTCAAGCGCGGCTTCGCGAAGATGCAGAAAGGCGGCGTCGTGATGGACGTGACGAACGCCGAGCAGGCGTTGATTGCGGAGGAGGCCGGCGCCGTCGCGGTAATGGCGCTCGAGCGCGTCCCCGCGGACATCCGTGCGGCCGGCGGCGTGGCCCGCATGGCGGACCCGATCAAGATCCAGGAGATCATGGATGCCGTCACGGTCCCCGTCATGGCGAAGTGCCGCATCGGCCACGAGGCCGAGGCCCGGGCTCTTGAGTCCCTCGGGGCGGACATGATCGACGAGTCCGAGGTCCTGACGCCCGCGGATCCCTTCCTCCATGTCAACAAGCGCGCCTTCGAGGTCCCGTTCGTCTGCGGGGCCCGCAACCTCGGCGAGGCGGTGCGGCGCATCTGGGAGGGCGCGGCGATGATCCGCACGAAGGGCGAGCCGGGCACCGGGGACGTCGTCGAGGCGGTCCGACACATGCGCCTCATGACGCAGGCCATCGCGGAGCTCAAGTCGCAGGACAACGACCGGCTCTACGGGATCGCGACGAAGTTCGCGGACAGCTTCACGACGCTTCTGCGGGAGGTCCGGACGGCCCACGGCCAAGATGCCGTCGTGCATGAGGCCGACGTCGTGTTCGCCGGCGCGACCCTGGACGACATTTCGGAGGGCATCTTCCAGATCCTCGGTGAGGTCAAGAAGATCCAGCGCCTGCCCGTCGTGAACTTCGCCGCGGGCGGGATCGCGACTCCGGCGGACGCGGCGCTGATGATGCTCATGGGCTGCGATGGCGTCTTCGTCGGATCGGGCATTTTCAAGTCGGAGAACCCGGAGACCCGCGGCCGCGCGATCGTCGATGCGGTCGCCCACTTCGACGACCCGAGTACGGTCGCCGAGGTCTCGAAGGGGATCGGCCTGGCGATGAAAGGCCTCGACGCTAAGGCGATGCCGATCGAAGCGCGAATGCAGGATCGCGGCTGGTGAGGGTCGACAGGACCCGATCCAGGACGTCGATCACGCCGGCGCCGGTGAGGCTCGAGATCCTCAGGTGGCCCCGCGACGGACCCTCGAGGTCGGCCTTGTTCTCTGCGACCACGAGCGGGACGTCCGGGAAGAGCGCCCGCACCTCCTCGAGGAGCCGGATCTGGTCGTCGAGCGGGTAGCCGCACGTCTCCGTCGGATCGAGGAGGAAG
>DASPXQ010000222.1:0-2877 GCA_035637195.1 Thermoplasmata archaeon
ATCGACGGCGTCCCGTGCACGTCGTCGGGTCCGCCGCCTCCACCGGGAGAGCGATGGCCGTTCGGGACCATCGGTGATACCGGCATCCCGATCCTCGTTATTGTGGCGGTCGCGGTCGCCGTCGTCCTTGCGGCGATCGTCCTGAGTCGGAGGCGCAAGCGGAGGACCGAACCGCCGACGCGTTGAATGGCGGCGGGGGAATCCTCATTCCGGAGGAAGGCTTCCCGCTCCGCATGGAGCGCATCGAAGCCGATGTCCTGATCCCGGGCCGCGGCGAGCCGATCCGGAACGGGTGCGTCGTCATCGACGGACCGACGATCGCATACGCGGGCCCGATCGAAGGCGCGCCGAAGGCCCCGCAGACGCTCGCGTCGAGCGCGTGCCCGCCATCATGCCGGGGATGTGGGACTGCCATGGCCATCTGATGGGGATCCGATCCGCGAACGTCGAGGAGACCGCGAAGACGTCGCTGCCGGTCATGGCGGCGCGGGCCGTGAACAACATGGAGACCGGGCTAATGGCCGGCTTCACGAGCGTCCGCGATCTCGTCGGGCTCGGCGTGCACCTCGCGCGCGTGGTCGACGAGGGGACCATCCCCGGCCCGCACATCTACGGCGGCGGGGCGATGCTCAGCCCGACCGCGGGCCACGGCGACCTGCACATGTTCCCGACGTCGTACATCCATGCCATGGGGGCATCGGGCCACTACTTCCAGATCTGCGACGGCGTCGAGGAATGCTTGCGCGGCGTCCGGAACCAGCTCCGTCTCGGCGCGAGGGTGATCAAGCTGTGCGCGTCCGGCGGGGTGATGAGCGAGGTGGACCACCCGGAGCACCAGCAGTTCTCGGATGACGAATTGCGGGCGATCGTCGAGGAGGCGTCACGGGCGGAGCGCGCCGTCGCGGCGCACTGTCACGGGAAGCCGGGCATCATGGCCGCGTTGAAGGCGGGGTGCCGCACGATCGAACACGGGTCGTTCCTCGACGACGAGGCGGCGGACCTCCTGCGCGAGAAGGACGCGGTCCTCGTCCCGACGCGGTACATCATCGAGCGCCTGATCAAGGAGGGTCCGAAATTCGGCGTGCCGGACTACGCGTACCGCAAAGTCGTCTCCTTTGGGGATCAACACAAGCGCTCGCTGCAACTCGCCGTGCGGAAGGGCGTCCGAATCGCCCTCGGGACCGACATCTGGAGCACCGGCGAGGACACGATCGCTCCGTGGGGGCAGAACGCGCGGGAGCTCCTGCATCTCGTCGAGGCCGGGATGAAACCGCTGCAGGCAATCGAGGCCGCGACCGCGAACGGGCCGCTGACGCTGGGGCCGCAGGCGCCGAAGTCGGGTCAGCTCAAGGCCGGATACGACGCGGACGTCCTCGCGGTCCGGAAGGACCCGCTCGTGGATCCGTCGATCCTGACGTCGCCCGACGCGATCGTGCGGGTGTGGAAGTCCGGGCGGCTCGTCAAGAGCCTGTCCGCGTGATGGGCCGAGGGTCCTAAAGGATGCGTGCACTCGCATCGGCGCGTGAGGCGCGGAGGACTCGGCCCGGGGCCGGCAGACCCATCGCGAGTTCGAGGGCGAACAACCTCGTGTACATGGGGAGGAACGCCACCGCCTGCCCGGGCTTGGGGGACACATGGACGACGAGAGTGAAGTTATCCTCATTCCCCGACGCATCCGCGACGGTCAGGGTGACGGGGATGTCTCCCGCACTACCGAAGACGCGCTGGACCGTCACCCCGTACAAGGTTCCTTTCCCCCCGAACGACCAGGTGTAGTTCACGATCCCGAAATCGTCCGAGGCGATCGACGCGTTGAAGGTGACGCGCTGCGACTTGACCGGCGCCGCGGGCGAGAAGGTGAACGCCGCGACGGGCGCGCGGTCCTCCGGCGGAGGCGGCGCAGCCGGGTAGTCGGGGAGGGTTCCGTTGTATGGATAGTCGGCGTACGGCCCCTTGCCGTTGTCCGAGAGGAGCATCGTGCCGAGGGCCGGCCATCCCGCCGCCCGGGTCCGCTCCGTGAACCAGGGCCAGTATCCGTACCCGTAGGGGTTCGGGCCGGAGTCGAGGTTGTAGCCGACCTCCGATTCGTAGTGCGGGATCGCGGACGCCTCGTGCCACGCGGTCTCCCAGTCAACGAGGTACTGATCCTCCGCGGTGCCGTACGTGTGGTGCTGGGACACCTCAAGGCCCGGGATGTCGCTCCAGAAGACGTGGTACTGCCATCCGAACGCCGGGACCCCGGGGAAGAGCGTCCAGCCGCCGATGCCGAGGGTGAGGAGATGGTTCGGGCTGTACGGCTTGACGTCCGCGAGGTAGCGGGAGGCCCACGCGCGGAAGCCGACGATCCCGCCGACGCTCGCCCAATACGCGTCGTTGTTCACGTCGGGCTCGTTCCATAGGTCCCACATCGCGATCCGCGGGTTGTCGTCGTATCGAGCGACGATCGCACGCACGAGCTCGAGGTGATGCGCGTACAGCGTCGAGCTGACATTGTAGAGAGCGTTCTCGCGGGTCGGGGCTTGGTGGCCCAGGACCGGGACGAGGTAGATGCCCGCGCGGTCCGCCCAGTACACGAGACGGTCGAAGATCCCCCAGAACGCCGATGCGTTCGCCATCCATGCGGCCCACGCCTTGTCGACGCCGAAGCCCTCGTCGATGATCCAGATCCGGAGGAGGTTCGGCCGCGGGCTCGAGGGCTCGCTCGAGACGTTCTGATAGTGCAGGACGTAGCGGAAGAATTCCCGCCAGAGGTCGTCCGCCGACGAGACGTTCGCGACCGTCCCGTTGAGGTCGGAGGGGAAGAGGTGGTTCTGGCCCCAGTACTGGGCAGGATTGTCCCACCCGTACACGCCGGAGGCGATGAGCGCGAACAGGAAT
>DASPXQ010000223.1:0-3872 GCA_035637195.1 Thermoplasmata archaeon
CCTGGGCTTAACCGCGCATGCGGACGCCGTGGGAAACGGAATCGCCCGGATCGGCGAGGGCCGTCCCTCCATCCTGTTCCTCGGACACATCGATACGGTGGAGGGAAGGCTTCCCGTCCGTCTCGACGGCGGTCGCCTCCACGGGCGCGGCGCCTGTGACGCGAAGGGGGCGCTCGCGGCCGCACTCGTGGCCGCCCACCGCCACGCGGGCCCGGGAGAGATCGTCGTCGTTGGCGCGGTCGGTGAGGAGCGCGATTCGCGGGGCACCCGCCATCTCCTCACTCGCGCTCGCCCCGACTTCCTCATCGTCGGAGAGCCGAGCGGCTGGGACGGCGTCACGATCGGCTATAAGGGGAACCTGAGCCTCGTCCTCCGGCTCGACGGCGAACGGGCCCACCTTTCATCCCCCGCCGCGACGACGGTCGAGACAGGCCTCGCGTTCATCGAACGCCTACGAGAGTTCTGCGACGCACACGCAGGCCCGACTCCATTCCGATCGCTGACGATGAAGACGCGGTCGATCGATACGACCCAAGAGGGCAGCGCTGAACACGTGGAGATCGGGCTGAACCTTCGGCTCCCGCCTGGCATCGGTGTCGACGATGTCCTATCGTTCATCGACGGAAACCGCGGCGCAATCGGGTGCGAGACCGTCGACGCGTCCACGGCCATCGAGGTCGACTCGCGGAACGACGTCGTGCGGGCACTCTGTGCGGGGATCCGGAACCGGGGATCGCGCCCCACGCTCCTCCGGAAGCTCGGAACGTCGGACCTCAACCTGGCCGCTCCCGCCTGGGGATGTCCGGCCGCTGCGTACGGACCCGGAGATTCGCATCTCGACCACACCGAGGCGGAGAACGTGGACGTCGGCGAGTTACGACGCTCCATCGACGTCCTGCGAGAGGCGTTCACGTTCCTCACGGCCCCGGACGGCCTGCGCCTGGCCACCGCTGAATCGGATGCGCCTCGGTGGTGAGGACCACCTTCCGGAAGTCGAGCGTCTCCGGCGGGGCGAAGAGCAGATAGAAATATTTCAGGGTCTCCGAGAGGCAGAAGCTGTGCATCTCGTCGGACCGCTCCTTCGTCACGACATCGCGGAGCGAGGCGTACCCGACCTCCGATCGGCAGTAGCGGACGAAGCTCTCGAAGAGCGCCTCGCCCATCTCCCGGTACCGCGGATCGCCCGTGAGTTGGTACAGGTAGTACGTCGATTCGGCGACCTCGGGCCGCAGCGGATACGCGCCGTTCACGATTCGCATCGTCCGATAGTCGAACCGCTCCGGCTCGATGCCGTGCATCATCCACATCCTGTAGCACGAGTCGTGGAGGCGTCTCGCGCGGTCGAGGTCTCCCGACAGCGCGAGGACCGCGGGGAAGAACGCGTCGAGGGCCCCGAATACGGTCGCGGTCGGCTCTCCGGTGAGCATGTCCGCGTGGCGATACCACAGCTCCGCGCCGTCGTCGTCCGCGAGGTACCGCTGGATCGCACCCACGGACCCGAGCCACATCCTTCGGCAGTCGAGGTCGCCGAAGGCGACCCAGCCCTTGAGCAGGTACTCGTAGTACGAGTCGATGCATGCGCTGACGTGACTGTCCCGGTCCGTCCACTCGCCCGTCTCCGCGTGGATCCCCTGGCCGACGAGGCCGATCGACGACCGGCGGTTGTAGACCTCGAGGAGCGCACGCTTCGCGGTCTCGTAGAACCGGCGGTCCTTCGTGTGCCGGCTCAACGTGCCGAACTCAAGCAGGAGGGTGCCCGCCTCCGCGGGGTTCGTCTCGGGGCCCTTCGCGGCACCGGTGTGGAGGTTCACGAAGCGGTATGGGAGGCCGGTCGGCGAGCCGAAGGCGGGCAACAGCCGCGTCCCGAGGTCGCTGGCGAGATCGAGGAGGTGTTGGTCCCGCGTCAGCTCGTAGCTCGAGAGGAGACCGCCGAGCAGTCGGATCGTGATCTCGAACGTGCTGACGTCGATGTCGCGATCGAACTCGAGGCGCTCGGAGATCAACGTCCGCGCGTCCTGGGCTTCGGGGTCCAGACCCATCAGGACCATCGTGTCGAGCGAGTCAACCGGAGTCATGAGCAGGGGCCCCGCGTACCAGTCGCGATACGATCGCGAGAGGGGCCGCAGGTCGTCGTGGCCCCACGCGTATTGGCGGTAGCCCTGCCACGCGTGCCGGAACTCCGACTTGACGCGCTCCGCCAACCGCGCCGCGTCCGCCTCGTCCACCACGCCCTTCCGGTCCCGGCCTCCGCATCGGCTCTCGGCAAATAAATCGGCAGGTGCGCATCGCTCCCATCGCGCCGCCGACGGACCGGGTGCGCTTGTACCACGGGCGGTGGACTCCGTGTACGTAGGTTCCTAGTGGCACGCCGGCGCAAGGAAGGCCAAGGCGTCTTGTGACGACCCGTCGCGCGAGTGGCGGGTCATTGTCGCGTCGCAGGGGCGTCATGCATATGACGCGGAGGAGGAGGACGTCCACGGGACGCTCCCCTTCTCCCGGGAGGCGTCGCAAGCATCCCGGGCGGGAAGGGCCCAGCGGAGCGCCTCCGCCCGCATCCGCGGAGGATTCCGCTGAACGCACCCTTCGTCGGATCCTCGGACCGGAAACGGCGGACACGACCAAGGCGGCACTCGCCGCACGGGCCCGCGTCCGCTCGGAATCGCCCTGGCCGGAGCTTCTGGAAGCGCTCGATCGAGTCGACCCGGACATCGCGGCGGTCCTCCGCCGGTTCGCGGGGATCCCGCCTCCCAAGAAGCGACGACGCTAAGCAGAGGGCCGAACTTCAAGCCGACCATCCGAGACCCTCTTGAACGACTGCCGGCTCAAGGCACCTCGATGCGTCGAACGGTCGGAGCGTGTGGTGTGTCCGCCCCGCCGTGGCGGGAACCCGCGGGGCATTCCACCCACAGGCTCAAGTGCGACACCGGCGCATTCGGCGTGGGGACGTGGTAGGACATGAACCTGGAATCTCAGAGACCGTATCGGATGTGGCGTTGGGCCCCGTTCGTATTGCTGGCGGGAATCTTCGCGGTTGCGATCGTCGTGGGGTTGATCTCCCGCGCGGTGTCCCCCGGCGCGCCCGGTCCGGTGTGGTTCCCGTTCGCCGGTTTCTGGGTCTTCTTCGTGTTCTTCGCGCTGTTCTGGGCCGTGCGCTGGTTCTTCTGGCCGTGGGGTTGGGGCTGGGGCTATTCCCGGAGGGTGTACTGGCACGGCGACGAGAGCTACTACATCCTGCGCGCGCGGTTCGCCAGGGGCGAAATCACGAAGGAGCAGTACGACCAGATGATGCGGGACCTCGGCCACCAACCCTGATCGGCGGTCCCCCTACCCTCGGAGGGCGCGGTACATGCGGGGAAGGCTGATGTCGTACCGGTACGTGATGAACGAGTGCGTGTCGTCGAACTCCTCGTACACGTGCTTGATGCGGCGGTCCAAGAGTTTTCGGTGGATCACCCGCGCGCCCCAGATCAAGTTGTACTGGTCTTTCGTCCCGCAGTCGATGTACACGAGGCGCAGGCGCCGTAGGCTCGGCGCGTACTGGGCCAGCATATTCACCGGGTCCCACCGCCGCCACCGCGCCCACACCTCGGGCCTCCATTCGCCCGTCTCCAGGTCGAACGGGAAGTCGATGCCCATGGTCGGGCTGCGTGGATTCGGGGAGTAGTGCGCCGCCATCCCGATCGTGTTCAGGATCGGATAGAGGCCCTCGAGGCGGCGATTCGGCTGGCGCCGAGAAAGCTGCGCGGCCGCTGCCGTTCCTGGGCCCTTCGCGTCTCGTTTTCAATTACGATAGTCGTCCCACGCCGATTAAATAGCCGCCGGTAGACCAGGGCGTCTGAGGATCGAACCGCCATGACGCGTACGCCCACCGC
>DASPXQ010000224.1:0-2480 GCA_035637195.1 Thermoplasmata archaeon
AAGGAGATCTGCTTGACGACGATCCCGTCCCGCCGCGCGCGCTGTTCCCAGGTCGTGATCATGCGGCCGTAGTTCTGATTGGTGATCACGACCTCGTCCCCCGCCTTCAGGTCCACGCCGAGAGTCAACGTCTCCATCGCCTCCGAGGCGTTGCGCACGATCGCCATCTCCTCCGGGTCGCAGCCGAACTCGGAGGCCAGATCCCGCCGAACCGACTCGATCCGCGGCTCGAGAATGTTCCACATGTGATGGACCGGCATCTCGTTGGAGAAGCGCAGATCGCGGATCATCGCCTCGAGCACGTGAGAAGGGGTCGGACTGCAGCCGCCGTTGTTCAGGTTGACGAGCGTACGGTCGGCGTCGAAGGCGGTCTGGATCTGCGACCAGTACGCCTCGTCGGCGGCGATGTCCGGTGCAAGCCGCGATCCCGCCCTTCGCGAGGCCTGCGCTACGACCCGCAACGTATCGGCCCGGAAGGCCGGAAGCGTGATCCCCGCGGCCAGCCCGGAGAGAAGAGCCCTTCGATTCATCGCCATGACGCGCCCCTTTCCTCTTGCCATTCTATGGGCAGCAGCCCGTAAAAAAATGTTCGGCTGAGGCTCACGTATTGCGGAGGCTTCGGACGCGATCCCGATTTAGACTCTCCCGGCCGCCACTTTTTCTCCCTCTCCCGCCGGGAGAGGGTCGGACTGAGGGCTTCACGAAGCGAACGCCTGCAGCCGACAGTCACGGGAGGTCAGACCATGGCGCAGACCGAAATCCGGCGTTACGAGGTCGAGGCCCGCTCCACCGATACCTTCGGGCGCGTCCTCTGCGGCTGCCGCAACCACCATTTCGTGGTGGACGGACCGGTGCAGAACGGGTGTCCGGGCGAGGCGGTCACGCCGGCGGAGCTGTTCCTCTCCGGCGTGGCGGCCTGCGGTGTGGAGCTCCTCCAGGTCATCGCGAAGGAGCGCGGCGTCCCGCTCGAATCCGCCCGCGTGATGATCACGGGCGAGATGGACCGCGCCAATCCCGTGCGCCCGGACGTGGCCCTCTTCAATACCATACGGCTGCGATTCGATCTCCAGGGCGTGACGCCCGAACAGGGTGCGGAACTCGTCGCCGCCTTCAAGGGGCGTTGACCCCTCTACGGAACGGTCGCGGTCGCGACCCCCGACGTCCAAGTCGAAGTCCAGACTTTCAGCCGCGGCGGTCGCTCTGCGACCGGCGGCTGAGAGAGTTAAAGACCAGAGCCCTTTAGCGCACGATTCCTGGGTCGCTGAGCGACGGTTAGAGGAAAATCGTGCGGCCGAAGCGGGACGTGAACCGGGGGCGGAAGCGCGCGGCGTCGTAGTCGGAGGCGACGTCCACGGTCCGCGGCGCTCGGGAGGGATCGGGCAATTCCGTGTCGGCGTAAACGCCCTTCTCGATGCACACCATGCGGCCGGTTTTTCCCTGCGCGGCAAGCTCGATGGCCAGAGTCCCGAAGGTGTTCGCGATGATCTTGTCGAAGGGCTCCGGGTCGCCGCTGCGCAGGTCGTAGGCGAGGTCCTGCGCGCGGGTCGGTAGGCCGGTCGTGTGCGTGATGGCGTCGGCCAGAGCCTCTCCGACGTTTTGCTTGTGGCGATGTCCGAAGGCGTCGGGCGGACCCACTTCGACCAACTTGCCCCCCTTCCAGATGGCTCCCTCCGAGCAGAGGACCATCGCGTAATGGCCGGGACTCCCGGCGTGGTCGCGCGCGACGGTCTCGCAGAGCGCGGCCAGATCGAAGGCGTGCTCCGGGATGACGCACCGGAGGTCGGAGATGGCCATGCCGGTGCCGAGCGCGGTGAAGCCGGAATCGCGGCCGAAGATCCGGAACACACCGACCACCTCGTGGGACCCGAGATGTGTGCGCTGCCGGTTGATGAACTCGACCGCCCGGATGATCGCGGTCGCGAAACCGAGGCTGTACTCAGTCCCGTTGACGTCGTTGTCCATCGTCTTCGGAATCCCGACGACCGGGAACCCGCGCGCGGAAAGCGTGTGCGCGTAGCCCAGCGTGTCGTCGCCGCCGATCGCGATCAGGCAGTCGATGCCGAGCTCCGTCAGGTTTTCGATGACAACATCCGTCGCGTCGAGAAGGTCCTCGCCGGCGCGAGGAAGCTCGGCCGAGCGATTCTGGAGGCGAGCCGGGAGCTCGGCGCGCCGCATCCGGTCCGGGCGCGTCCGGGAGGTGTGAAGGAAGGTCCCGCCGTATCGGTCCACCGTGCGCACGCGCGCGTCGTCGAGAGGCACAACGTCGGTCCAGGCTCCCGTCTGGTCCCGGGCCATTTGAAGGGCGCCCTTCCAACCGCGCAGGATGCCGGTCACGTTCGCGTTGCTCGACCCGCCCCGCATCCAGCCCCGGTCCCTGGCCGTGCTGTACACGGACTTGATCGCGGCGTTCAAGCCGGGCACGTCGCCTCCGCCGGTCAGAACACCGATATGTTTGCCCGCCATGGCCTCCTCACGACCCG
>DASPXQ010000225.1:0-5298 GCA_035637195.1 Thermoplasmata archaeon
GGACCATCTCCGTCTCGACGTATCGCTTCTCGCCCTCGACCCGCCGTGCGGTCTCGAGGAGCTTGTCGTTCCGATCCTCCAGCGTGGAGATTCGCTCCGACATTTTCTCCGAGAATTCGCGGATTTGTTCCTCGTCCATAAAATCGTCCGGTGGGTGGGCTGGAAGACGAAGGCTATATACCCGGCACTTTTTATTTAGTCTTTGCGGGCTCGATTCGTGATATGCGAATTGTGTGGCGCGGATGTCCCGCGCCTCAAGAACGTCGCCATCGAGGCCACGATCCTCTCCGTGTGCGGGGACTGCGCGCGGTTCGGCGACGAGGTCGCGAGCCCCGTCCTGCGTCGCAGCACGATGCCCCCCGTCATCGCGCAACGGCTCGAGGCCCGCCAGCGGCGCATGACGCCGAAGGACGTGTACGCGCAGGGGGGCGAACTCGAGCTCGCCGAGGACTTCCCGCAGAAGATCCGGTCCGCGAGGGAGTCCCGGGGTTGGAAACAGGCCGATCTCGGGGCGAAGATCAACGAGAAGGCGAGCGTCATCGCAAAGCTGGAATCCGGCGCGATGACGCCGGGCGACGCCCTCGTCCGGAAGCTCGAGCGGGAGCTCGGGATCGCGCTGAAGGAGCGCGTGCAGCCCGTGGCGGTCAAGAAGCAGGCCGCGGGCGCCACGCTGACCCTCGGGGACCTCGTCAAGCTTGACGAGGACGAGGGCTAGTCAGGCGAGGCCGAGCCGCGCCTTCACCGGCCCGACGAACGGCGCGACGTCGACGCCGGCCTGGCGTGCGGCGACGAGTGCCGCCACCTCGACCTCGACGTCGAGGCGTTCCTGGACGCCGTTCACAGTCGCGATGACGGCCTTTCGATCTGCGCCCGTCTTCCGGACGATCGCCTCGACGATCCGGAGGAAGACCTCCTCGCCCGCGGGCGTCGGGGTCTCGAGGATCGCCGCCGTCGGCACGTAGTCCCGCGGGACCTCGACCCCGGCCACGTCGAACGCGGGCCGGATCGTGCCCTCGCGGGACTCGAGGAGCTTCGATTCAATCCCGAGCTGTAGGAGCCGCTGCGCGTCGCGGGGCGGGAACCAGCGGAGGTCCATCGACGCCGAGAGGACGAACTCCCGCTCGCTCAGCTCGTCGCGTCCCTTGCGCTTGAACAGCAGGGCGATCGCATCGCGAAGCTCGTCCACCGTGCCCGCTCCCGACCCGGGGCCGCTCGAACGGACGGCGGCTAGATAAACGTACGGCCGGGGTGCGAACGTTTATCCCGGCGGGAGTCGTTCGTCGGGGTGCTCCCGCGTAAGGTCGCGCGGACCCGTGATGCGCGATGCAAGCCGGGAGAGGGCGTCGTATGGGTCCCTCCTCGATAGCCTCGCGTTCGAGGCGCTCCGTGACAGGGGGACAACGCGACGTCCAACAATCCCTCGGCAAGGGTCAGGGCGTCGAGTGAGCATCGCTTGGCCGTGACACGCGCTGTTACTGCCGGGGGACATCCCCCTCATCGCACTCGGGAGGGGGAGCCGCTGGCCGATCGTGGGGCAGGCTCCCACGATGCCGTCGCGCGCGCCGCCGGAATACGAGCCCGAGGAGGATCGCGCCAAGGACGGGCACGGCCACGCTCTCGAACTCCGGGACATAGAAGTACGTCTCCGAGGTCGACGATTTCCAATAGACCGCTCCGAGGGTCACGCCAAACGTCGCGTCGTTCGGGGCGCGGACCATGAGCGACGGGGAGTCGCCCGACGAGTCGACGGCCGTCCGTGCGCCCCAGCTTCCCGTCCGCATCTTGTAGTCGAGCTGCGGCCCGGACAATGCGACGTAGAGCGCATGCACGTTGCCGTCCTTGTCCAGGCCAATCGTGGGACGCGTAAACTGGGTGCCGCTCAAGGAATCGACCGTCTCGACCGCCGAGAACCCGCCGCTGGGATAGTCGAGGAACCGGGCGTACACCGCGCGGGTCGTTCCACCGACGTCCTTCGCGTACGCGACCCACAAGTCACCGTTCGCCTCGTACGTCGTCGCGAGACTGGGATAGCCGCCGCCTTCGACTGCCGTGGCGACGACGTCGTAGCCGGCCGTGCCGCTCCACGTCGTGAACTCCCCGCTCGCGTCGCAGCTGGTTGCGGCGAGGTCTTTGCAGACCATGTACCGAATCTCGTTCGTGTTGGCCTCCTCGCTAGAAAAGCCGGTCGTCGGTTCCGGGTCAGCGTAGCGACGGACGATGACGTCGTCGATCCACCAGGCAAAGCCCGTCCCGATCGACCACTTCCGGAACCCAATATTTCCGGACGCCATCTCGGTGCCGACGTTGACGGTGCCGCTCGCGGGATTGATCTGTGTTCCGTCTTTGAACACCCGCATACCGGTCCCATAGATGGCGATGCCAATCCGGGTCCACGTATTGGCGACTGGCGTACCTTGTTCGAACGCGATCCAGCTCCATGTCCCATCGATTTCTTTCGCGACCCCCCAACCGTTGGTGTTCCCAGGTTTGACCGTCTCGTAGCTTGAGACGGCGCTTGGCTGACGGCGGAAAATCTGCGCGACGTCAGTGCCTGAGGTGCTGCTGAATCGCCATCCCGCCTCGAAATACACATTCGGCTCATCGAGGACTGGGTTCGCGACGATGTGACGGGTTGTCGATGCCTCCTCGGGATACTTAAGGGAGTACGTCCCTGCCCGGGCTTGATCGGTGGCGACTTGCCAGAGTCCGCCGTCCGTCAGAGTCCATTTGTTCAGGTTCCCGGCCTCGAAACCGTCGAAGAATAAGTAGACGTTCGCCTTGTTCGTCGGCGGACTCGTCGCGGCCGCGTTCCCGTAGTACAGGTAATAGTTGTCGTCTGACGAACTCGCGCCGATCGCTGCTTGGGTCTTCAACCAGATTGTCGTCGAGGCGATGTTCCACGCCGACCCGTCTCCGAGGATCCGGTCCAACTCCGTCCACGCGGACCCCGACCAATACACGGTCCGGACGTCGTCCCCGCTCAAGAGGGACTTGCCCGCGGACACGAGGCTCGCGTGGTTGAGTGTTACGGAGACGCTGTATCCCGTCGGCAGAGAGGCCGAGGCCGCGGTGACCGTGATACGCTGCCGGTACGCGTATGTGCCGTCCCACCACCCGGATGTCGAGCCCCCCAGCATCGCGAGGCTCACGTGGTTGTTCTGCGGGGAGACGTCCACGGAGAGGCCCGTATACGCGGTGCCCAAGGAGACGGTGGGTTTCCACGACCCACCGTACTGGTTCTTGTAATACACCGTGCCGCTCGTCTTCGAACCGCTCCATGCGACATGCGGATTGTTGCTCGTGTCCGTCGAGACCGTCGGCATGTATCCGAGGCTCGCATCGTCGACGACCGTGATCGACTCCCAGTTCGCGCCGGTCGCAAGCTGGACCTGCGTCGGATATGCCACCGTGGTCTTCGTGTACCGCACGCGGTTCAGCGTTTGTTGGTCCCCCGTGGACCCCGCAGACACCCAGACGACGTGAAGGTATCCGGAAGCGTCGATTGCGATGGAGGGTTCCGCTGAGTCGTATGAGTACAGGAGCGGGGCGTCCCCGGAGCGGCCCGACGCGAGGATGATCTGGGCCCCCCACGTCGAGCCGCTCGTATCCGAGCTGCGCATCAGGATGATCCGGTCCCATTGCCCCACCGACGCGACGACGGCATAGTCCACATACAAGTCGGACGATGTTGGGTCCGAGAGGTCCGAGTTCCCCACGAAGCGAATCGAGGGGGCACCGGCGTTGAACTCCGCGGTCGTGAGTGTGTATGTCTGCACGGAATCGTCGTCAGTCGTCTTCGTGATCGTGATTCGAGTGGCCCACGTGGACGGAGGCGTGAGCACTTGGACGAGGAAATCTTCGCCCGCGGTGTGATGGGCCTCGATTTTCAGTGAGTATGCGGCGCTCCCCGTCGCGATGCCGGACCAATCATACCGGACCTCCATTTTGTAGGCACCGGCGAGGACCATCGAGACAGCAAAAATCATTCGGTCCTCCGCGTTTGCCGTGGTGCCCTCCCGGCTCGCATCGAGGTCGAACGTGTGGGCCGCGACGGCCAGGTTCCCAACGGTCTGGATCGCCGACACCACTTCATCCTTCGCATCCCAGTTCTCCCACTGGCCGTACGCATCGGAGGTCTGGGTTCCCGGCTGGTCCACATTGTCCACCTGCAGGCGGAATCGGTGGAAGTTTCCGGCCGCGTCGACGTCGACTGCAAACTGCCCCAACACCCACACATTTGCGGCTCGCGTCGGAGTCAGGCCCGCGGTCTGGACCTGGGTGGCGAAGTTCGTCGTCGATAGGGCGATCGGCGCCTCCGTCCACGAGGACGTCGAGTCCTCGAACTTGTTCAGGTTCAGCGCGAAGACGGAGGAGTACGAACGAGGGTACGTGCAAGCCGCATCGCACCGGGACTCCTGTGTGAACGTGTTCGACGCCGCCGTCAGGGGGAACACCCGGGCGAGGGTCTGGACGTAGCGGTCGTTCGTCACGGCGTTCCCCTCCCACGTCGTGAGGGGCTGGGTCTCCGTCGCCTCACCGCTCCGCGCGATCCGCGACTCGTAGTTGACAGAGATGGCGTCCGGGTCGCCTCTCATCGTCGTCATCACAAGCCAGTTGGTCGCGGCGGAAGGCGTGAACGTCGCGGAGGCGAGGCCGTCCCACGTCGTCCCGGCGATCGTGTCGCCCGCCGTGTTCTCATTGAAGGACCAGTCCGTGTTCTCGGTCAGGTCCCCCAAGTCCAACTTGAACATCGTGATCTGGTCCGTATCGACCCTGACGGTGTTCCCTTCGATGTGGTGCTGGAGCTTCACACCCTCCCCGGAAACCGCGGTCCACACGGTGAACCAGTAGTAGCCGTACCGGGCTGCGGTGTCGTCCGTGCGAAACGAGAATTCCGATCCGGAGAAGAGAGTCGACCCGTGAACCGTCTGGATGTACGCACTCTGCGACGCGCTGAGTGGAGAAGCCACTTGCGCGGTGAACACGAGGAGGTACTTCCGCCCCGCGGTGAACGACGAGGAACCAATCGTGGCTCCGGGAATGTCGACGTAGGTGTCGGACGTCGTCGACTGAACAGTCGTCACCTCGACGAACGTGTGGTCGACGCTCGGGTTCGTTTCCCGGTATTGCGCGTAGACGTTGTTTGTGGTCTGGACGTCCGTGGGAAAGATTCCGGCGACCAGGCTGCCCGTGGTCACGGTGCCGAACTCGACGACAAACCAGCCCACGTCCGCGGTCTGGCTGCCCGTGAGGGCACGCGTCAGGCGCAGGTTCGTCGAGGATGTGAGGTCGAGTGTC
>DASPXQ010000226.1:0-2279 GCA_035637195.1 Thermoplasmata archaeon
GATCCGCTCGCCCTTCTCGTAGGCGTCGAGATCCCAGAAGCGGTCTTCGTCGGCCGTCCCGAACGTGTCGACGAGCATGAGCCGCCGGTCGCCGTCCATCGCGAACTCCTTCTTCCCATCGACGTGGATGAGCCCGCGCTTCCGGACGTCGGCGTTGAGTCGTTCGTCGATCCGGAGCACGGCGTCCACGAGCGACTCGTACTCGCGGGGACTAAGCTTCGAGATCGCGAGCGCTTCCTCGGTCGTGAGCTCGCGGTCCACCTTCTCGAGTTTCGTGGTGACTTCGACGAACGGTTCCGGCAGTGGCTCCCCATACGCGGGCACATGACCTCGCGAAAACCCGACGTCCTCGGGCCGGACCTTCCCCTCTTTGATCCGATCGTGCAACGACCCGGCGACGTAGTAGCGCGCGATCACCTCGAGAGGGATGAGGAAGTTCGTCGTCCGGGACGTGATTCGGTCGTACTCCGGGATCACCTGGACCCGGCGGACGCGCATCCGGTTTCCGCCGTTGAGGCGGAGGAAGTGGGTGCGGATGCCCAGCCCATTCGCCACCGCGAACCAATGCGCGGCGGTGCGGCACAGCGTCTCGCCCTTGTGCGGGACGAGCGTCGGGATGACCTTGTCGAAAACGCTGATCTGGTCCGTGAAGACGAACTCGAGTTCGTCGTCCGAGACCTCGTAGACCTCCTTCACCTTGCCCTTCCGGAGGAACCGCACGGCCTCGCCGGAGTCCGGAGGACCGGCGGTCCTCTTAGGGATTTGGGTACCCCGAGTACTCGATGCGCTCCGCGACCTCGCGGGCGAGTTCCGGCCCGAAGTGCTTCGTCAGCAGGTGGAGCCCGAGGTCGATCGACGCGGTGACCCCTGCGGCCGTCGTGATGAGCCCGTCCTCGACGACGCGACTCTCGACGACGTCTGCCACCGTCCGGAGCTCGTCCATCGCGCTGCGGTGCGTCGTGGCCCTCCGGCCGGCGAGCAGGCCCGCCGCCTTCAGGATCAAGGCGCCCGTGCACACGCTCGCCACGGGCTTCTCCGTGCCGAAATCCAGGAGCGCCTTCAGGGCCTCCTCGTCCTTCACGAATTCCTCGCGGCCCGGTCCGCCCGGGACGATCACGAGGTCCAGATCCGCGAGCTCCCGCCGGACCTCGTGGGCCAGGAACTTCATCCCGAGGGCGCCCGCGATCTCCTCCTTGATGGCACGGAATCGGACCGTCAGGTCGAGCCGCGGATGGATCTGCTTCGCCTTCGCGAGGACCTCGTACACGCCGACCGCGTCGAGTTCCTCGACGCCGTCGAAGAGCAGGATGCCCACGCGCACGGCGCCGGGGTTGTCGGCCGCTGGCTTAAGGGTTCCGTTCCGTCCCGCGGGTCGATCGGAGCCCCGGAATCAGAAGACTTCCATGTCGCCGTGGACTTCGATTCCCTGGTCCGTGATGCTGTACGGCTTCACGGACCGCGGATGCCTGAGGCGCCGCATCTTGATCACCTGGATCACGAGTTGGACGTCCCCGTTCTCCCGCTCGTTGAAGCGCAGGCCGATCACGCCGTCGCTGACGTACTCGACGAGGCCGTCGCGGCTCGACCGCGCGTTGTCGTCCTTCACCTCCGCCGTGAAGACGCACGTGGCGCCGGTCGACTTGAGTTGCTTGCACAAGGAGAACAGCTTTTCCCGACGCTCCGTGTCGTCCGCGAAGAGCATGTTCAGCAGGCTGATCGAGTCGACGGCCACCCGCGACGCCCCGGACCGCTTGATGAAATCCGGCAGCTCCGACTTGATTCGCGTGACGGTCGTCTTCGCGTCCGCGGGCTCGAGCTTGACGATGTGCAGCTTCTTCTCCTTCAGGTACGGCCTCAGATCCCAACCGAACGAGGCTGCGTTCGCGATGACCGACTCGACGTCCTCCTCGAGGGAGATGAAGATGCCTTTCTCGCCGTTGATCAGGCCCTGCATGAGGAACTGCAGCGCGAAGGTCGTCTTGCCGGTGCCGAACGACCCCATGACCGTGATGATGTGTCCCGCGGGAACCCCCCGGCCGAGCATCTCGTCGAGGCCGTCGATCCCCGTGAGGACGAATCCTTCCGCCGCCGCATCCGTTCCGTCCGTCGATCTCTCGGGCTCCGTCTCCGTTTCTGTCAAGCGATCACCTCAGGAAATCCGCTCCATGTACACGACGACGAGGCCGTGGTTCGCCGAGACCATCGTTGGGAATCGGGCGATCTTGTCTCGCGGCAGATGGGGCAGGACCCCGGTGAACTTCTCGAGGTACATGTATCGC
>DASPXQ010000227.1:0-10202 GCA_035637195.1 Thermoplasmata archaeon
CGACATTCGGCCGGATCGGGGACGGAGAGACCATGGCTTCCTCCAACCGACTCGACGACCTCGACGTCCGGATCCTGCGCCTCCTGAATGCGGACGCGCGCAATTCCTTCCGAGACATCTCGAAGGAAGTCGACGCGAGCATCAGCACGGTCTCGAACCGGATCCGCAGGCTCGAGGAGGGCGGCGTCATCTCGGGATACGTCCCGCTCCTGAACGAATCGAAGCTCGGCTTTGACGTCCTCGCGGTCGTCGGGGTGAAGATCCACAAGGGCAAGCTCCTCGAGGTCCAGCGCCGGATCGCGAAGGACGAGCGCGTCACCCACGTCTACGACGTCACCGGCGAGTGGGACTCGATCGTCGTGGTGCGGCTGCGGACGACCCGCGAACTCGATGCCTTCATCAAGCGCCTCGGCTCAATGGAGTACGTCGAGAACACGTACACCCAGGTCGTGCTGAACGTCGTCAAGGAGGAGCGACGCGTCCTCCTCTGACTTCCCGCGGGATGCCTACACAACGTTTATGGGCGTACGCCCGGATATCTTGAGGGGGAGAGTGGAGGGCGATGGCAGACCTCCTGAACTTCAATCCGAACCGGGAGCTCGAGTTCAGTCCGGGCCGGCCCCTGGAGTTCGATTCCCGGCGCCCGCTCGAATTCGACTCGCGTCGGGCGCTGGAATTCAACGCGAACCGCGATCTCGGGTTCGGCCGCCGCGGCGTCGTGTTCCGCGGGTTCGTGTGCCCGATCTGCGGCGCCCTCGTGACCGAGGACGCGAAGCGTTGCAATGAGTGCGGCACGGTGTTCGATGGCGGCTCGAGGGCCGGCGGACCGCCGGCGCCGACGGTCCCAGGGAAGACGGCTCCTGCGGCGCCGAAGCCCCCGGCTACTCCCGCGCGACCAGCCGCAACGACCAGCACGTACTGCGCGTTCTGCGGCGCGAAGGTGAAGCGCACGGATACATTCTGCTGGAACTGTGGTGCTCGCGCGAGCGGCGCCTCCGGGGTCGTGAAGCTGCCTTCCCAGAAGGTCGAGTCGGTCACCCGCGACTGGCGTCAGGGGAGGTGAGGCGATGGCCCTCTTTGGCTTGAGTCCGTACACGTGGGTGATGATCGCGTTCCTCATGCTGCTCATCCTAGTCCTCATCCTCGGGGACATCGGGGGCCTCGATTTCGATCATGACATCGGCCTCGACGTCGACACGGGCCTCAGCCCGCTCAGCCTGCCCATCGTGGCCGCGTTCGGGACGGCATTCGGCGGCTTCGGGACGATCCTCGAGGAGCTGGGCTTCGGGTCGATCGTCACGCCGGTCCTCGCTGCCGTCTTCGCGATCCTGGTGGCCGGCGGCATGTACGTGGTCATGCTGAACCTGTTCGTGAAGAGCCAGGCGGAGACGCGGGTGGATCTCGCGACCCTGGTCGGGTACAAGGGTCAGGTCATGATCCCAATCAAGCCGGGTCAGCCCGGCCAGATTGTCGTGGTAACGCAGGCGCGGGGACGCACCTTGCTCCAGGCGATCTCCGACGACATCATCGGGACGGACGAGCACGTCGTCGTCGACTCAATCGTAGGCAATTCGGTCAAGGTGCATCGGGTGTAGGAGGGAACGACATGGCAGACGGGGACATCATTGGATTCGTCGTACTGGCAATCGTGGGCGTCGTGTTCGGGACCGCGCTGGCGTATGCGAGCCGCTACAAGAAGGTCCCGCCGAACATGGCGATGGTGATCTACGGACGAAAGCAGAAGGGCATGGGCGGGCGCGGGTATCAGGTCAAATCCGGCGGCGCGAAGTTCATCGTGCCGATCTTCGAGTCGGTCGAATGGTTGAAGCTCGATGTGAGGACCTTGGACCTCGTCGTCACGGACATCGTGACCGACGTGAAGCGTTCGGGGGCGAAGATCAACATCAAGGCGGTCGCTCAGGTCAAGATCTCTTCGGACGAGGCGACGTTGAACACCGCGGCGGAGAATCTGCTCGGGAAGACGGAGCAGCAAGTCGACGAGATCGCCCTCAAGACGCTCGAGGGCCACGTGCGTGGCGTGTGCGCCACCCTGACCGTCGAAGAGGTGAACTCGGACCGAGACGCCATCGCGTCGAAGATCCTCGGCATGGCGGGCAACGACCTGCGGAACATGGGGATCGAGATCCGGTCCTTCGTGATCAAGGAAATCGAAGACGCAATGGGCTACTTGGACGCCCTCGGCGTCAAGCGGACGGAGGAGGTCAAGCGAGACGCGCGGATGGGCAAGGCGGGCGCGAACCGAGAGGCGACCATCGCCGAAGCCCAGGCTGCGCAAGAAGCGGAGAGGGCGAATGCGAGCGCGGAAGCGAATGTCGCCCAGTTCCATCGGGACCGAGACATCATCAAGCAGCAGTCCGAGGCGACCGTCGAGTTCGAGCGCGCGAACAAGGAAATCGCCTTCCAGCTCCAGACGGCGAAGCGCCAGCAAGAGCTCATCGTCGAGCAACGGAAGATCGACATCCGCGCGAAAGAACAGGAAGTGCTCGTCCAGGAGCAAGAGGTCCGGCGGCGGGAGCAGGAGCAGAACGCAGCGCAAGTCGTCCCGGCCAAAATGCAAGCGAATGCGATGGCGGCCCTCGCCGACGGCGAGAAGCGCAAGCTCATCCTGACCGCGGAAGGCGAGAAGGAGCGCGCAATCCTAGTCTCGGAAGGCGAGCGCGAACGGCTCTCTCGGACGGCCGCCGGTGAGGCGGAGCGGATCCGTCAAGAGGGGACCGCGGAGGCCGACATCATCCGGCTCAAAGGCGAGGCGCAGGCGTACGCGATCAAGGCGACCGGCCTCGCCGAGGCCGAGGCGATGAAGGCGAAGGCCGAGTCCTGGGAGCGGTACGGTCGGGCGGCGGTCACGCAGCTCATCGTCGAGAAGCTTCCGGAGATCGTCGCCAACGCGGCGAAGTCGCTCGAGACGACGCAGAAGTTGATCATCATGGGCGAGCGAGGCCCATCGCAGCTCGTCGGGAGCGTCGTCGACATCGCCGCCACGGCACCGGCGCTCGTGAAGGCGCTGACGGGGATGGACCTCTCCGAGCTCGCGGGCAAGCTGAAAGATATCTCGACGTGAGGGCGTGGAAATCCCGCAGATCGAGTGGTCCGTCGGAAAGGATCCGGACGTCCTCATCGAGATCTGGTCGACCGCCGCGCTGGTGGAGGCGGTGATCGAAGCCTTGCTCGAGGAGCCAGCGAAACTCAGACTGGCGCTCCGCGTCCTGCGGGCCCAACCGACCGCGTAGCGCCGACCGCGCTCAGAGGTTCATCACGACGACGTCCTTGACGGCCCGCATCCCTTGGAACGGCAGGATGAGCCGACCTTCCGGATCCGTCTTGATTCCTTTCCTCGGCACGTTCTCCGCCGGGAGCACGAGGACGTCGGACAGCTTCCCGTTCTTCGTGTTCACGATGAAGTTCTCAATCGTCCCCAGGATCTGGCCGTCGTTCGTCATGACGGTCTTGCCCCGGAGCTCCGTGGCAAACTTCTTCATCCCATCACCCGCATCGGCGAGGGCCCGTTGCGGCACCGCCGCGGCGGGATCCCATCCCTTTGTCCGACAGACATCCGACGGACGATATAAGAACGTTCCGCCGCGATGCGGGATCAGCGCCGCGGGGGCGTCCAGTCTTCCGGCGGAGGAGGCGTCATCATACGGATGCTCTTCAGATAGGGGAGGCTGGCCCCGACGATTCCGAGAACGACGGAGATGAGGACGAGCCACCATCCTAGGCCCGCTCCCCACGACACTTGCGTGGGGCCCGTGTTTGTGCTCCCCCAGAACCCGCTGACCGTGAACGTGCCGAGGTCGGTCGTGGCGGCTCCGGGAATCGCGACGATCGGATAGAGGATGGCGAGGAGCCCGATCCCGACGACGAGGAGGGACGTCACGAGGAGACCCAGCGTCGGCATCGTCCGTCCAATGTTGAGCGAGAACATCCCGAAGACGACGGCCGCCAGGAGAAGGAACGCGACATCGACGGCGTAGGAGAGGGCGAGGGCCCCGGCGACCGTGGGGAAGGTGCTGGAGCTGTACGGGACGATCGTCGTGCGCGTCCAAAGGCCGCTCTGGAACCGCTCCGTCGCCATCGTGGTCCACGAGAAAGCACTGATGTCCTGCGTGTTGCCAGTGAAGGCGCCCATCGACCATACGGGGAGCGCGAGGGAGAGTAGGGCAAGGAGGATCGCGAGGCCGAGGGCCAAGCGCGACGGGCCGAGGCCCCAGATCCGTCGGGCCCAAGCCCGCAAGGGAGGGAGGCGCATCGACCCCGCAAGTAGGCAGATGGATAAAAAAGGTCCGACGTGAATTCGCGGGACGTCAGCGGTACAGGACGCTTTCTTCGCGCTTCCGCTCGACGCCCTTCTTGAAACGTTTGTCGAACTCCTCGTAGAACTTGATCGTGTCCGCATCGATGCTCGGGCGGACGACCTTCATGGCTTCCTGGAAGTGCGTCGTCGACACGCGCTTCGCATGCTTGCTCTCGCGGAGCGCGATCATCGCGGCTTCACGGCACAGCCCTTCGATGTCCGCGCCAGAGTAGCCGTCGATGTCGACCGCGAGCTCCTCGAGGTCGACGCCGTCCAGGGGCATGGTCTTCGTGTGCACCTTCAGGATCGCGAGCCGCGCGTCCCGATTCGGGGTCGGCACGAGCAGGATGCGGTCGAATCGGCCCGTGCGGAGCATCGCCGGATCGAGCCGGTCCGGACGGTTCGTCGCGCCGATCACGACGACGCCCTCGAGGGACTCGAGGCCGTCCATCGACGTCAGGAGCTGGTTCACGACCCGCTCGCTCACCCCGCTGTCCGAGTCGAACCCGCGGACGTGGGCGACCGCGTCGAGCTCGTCGAGGAAGACGATGCAGGGAGCGACCTGCTTCGCCTTCTTGAAGATCATCCGGACGGCTTTCTCCGATTCGCCGACCCACTTGGACATGACCTCCGGACCCTTTATCGAGATGAAGTTCGCCTCGGACTCCGTGGCGACGGCTTTCGCGAGCAGCGTCTTGCCGCTCCCGGGTGGGCCGTACAACAGGATGCCACGCGGCGGCCGGATGCCCATCCGCTTGAACGCCTCGGGATCCTTCAGGGGCATCTCGACGGCCTCGCGGAGCTTCATCTTCACGTCCTCGAGGCCGCCGACGTCGGACCAGTTGACGCGTGGCACCTCGACGAGGACCTCCCGCATCGCGCTCGGCTCGACCTCCTTCAACGCGAGCTTGAAGTCCTCGCTCGTCACGCGCATCTTCTCCAACGTCTCCGCGGGGATCGGCTTGTCGAGGTCGATCTCCGGGAGGTACCGCCGCAACGCCTTCATCGCCGCTTCCCGGGCGAGGGCGGCGAGGTCCGCTCCGACGAACCCGTGGCATACGTCGGCGAGTTCGTTGAGGAGCCGGTCCCGATCGTCCTCGGCGCCTTCGATCGGCATGCCTCGCGTGTGAATCTGCAGGACTTCTTTCCGGCCCACCCGGTCCGGGACGCCGATCTCGATTTCCCGATCGAAGCGGCCCGGCCGACGCAGCGCGGGATCGATCGCCTCGTCCCGGTTCGTCGCGCCGATGACGATGACCTGGCCGCGGCCCGAGAGCCCGTCCATCAGCGTGAGGAGCTGGGCGACGACCCGGCGCTCGACCTCGCCGGTGACCTCCTCCCGCTTCGGGGCGATGGAGTCGAGCTCGTCGATGAACAGGACGCTCGGCGCGTTCTTCTGCGCCTCCTCGAACTTCTCCCGGAGGCGTTCTTCGCTCTGGCCGTAGTACTTGGACATGATCTCCGGCCCTTGGATGGAGTAGAAGTTGGCCCCGGCTTCGTTGGCGACCGCCTTGGCGATGAGCGTCTTGCCCGTCCCCGGCGGGCCGTAAAGGAGGACTCCCTTCGGCGGATCGATGCCGAGGCGCTCGAACAGCTCCGCGTGCTTCAGCGGGAGCTCGATCATCTCGCGGACCTTCATGAGCTCCTCCTTCAGGCCGCCGATGTCCTCGTACGTGACCGTCGGCGTGAGGACCTCACCCTCGCGGACGGGTTCCTCTTTCATCTCGATGATCGTGTCGTCCTGGATTTGGACGATCCCTTTGGGCGCCGTGCTGATGACCATGAACGGAAGGGCGCCGCCCATGAGTGCGATGCCCGGGACGATGACGACGTCACCCTTGTTCAGCGGACGCTTCAGGAGGCCGCGCTTGACGAAGTTCTCGATCCCTTGGCCGAAAGAGATCTTGTGGCCCTCGCTGATGATCGGCGCGATTGTGATCCGCTCCGCCGGCAGGACCTCCGCCTTGCGGACCTCGACCTTGTCCCCCAGGCTCACCCCGACGTTCCGGCGGACGAGGCCATCGATGCGGATGATGCTCTTCCCTTCGTCCTCCTGCATCACGCGGAACAACTTCGCCGCCGTGGACTTCTTCCCGATGATCTGGATGATCTCGCCGACGTCGACGCCGAGCGCCACGCGGGTCTTCGTGTCGACGCGGGCCCGACCCAAGCCGACGTCCGACTGGGGCGCTTCGGCCACCTTGAGGACGATCCGCTCAGGCACACCGGTTCGAACTCCCCCGGCTTATATCAAGGTTGTGGGACGATAATCGCGGTCCGACAAAGTTGAGAAATCACGGGACGGTCCGACGCTCGCGGACCTCGCTCGAGGAGTGCACGACGAGCTCCTTCGCCTCGACGACGTCGATGCGGCAGTGGGGCCCGATGCGGACCTTGTCTCCCTTGACGAGCGTCGCCGTCGTCGCCTCGAGCTCAATCTCTTGCCCTTCGATTCGGTCTGCGGTCAACTCCCCGCGGATCCGGAAAAAGCCTCCGGTGGCCTTGACGCGGATTTCCTCCGCCTCGATCGTGGGAATCTTCGACGTTCCCTGGAGGTCGATCTCGACTTCTTCGGCCTTCAACCCACCGTCGATGCGAACGGATCCGCTCAATCGAAATTCCTCGGCCTCGACCCGGCCTTTGACACTCAGCGAGCCGCTCGAGGAAATCTCCTCCCCTGCAATGAAGCCGTCGACCTGAAGGGAGCCGCTCGTCTCGACTTCCTCGGCTTTCAGGTTCCCCGCGATGCGCGTCGATCCCGCAGCTCGGAATTCCTCCACATGCACGTCGGAATCGAAGACGCAGGATCCGGCGATCCGGGCGCTCTCCGCCTCCAATGGACCTTGGACCCGGGCGCTCCCGGCGGCCTTGAACTCCACCGTCTTGATCGGGTTCCCGGTCACGACGCCGCTGCCGAGAATCTTAATCGATTCCTCGCTCAGCTTCGTTCCGATCCCCGAGAAGTCCACCGCGCGCATCGCTTCGCCGATGACGTGAGCCGCGTGCTCTGCATGGCGGGACGCCTCTGCTGTCGCCTGCGCCACGACGGCCCCGATCGCCTCCCCGAGATCCGGCGTCGCGGCCTCAGGTGCTTCCGACTCCTCCGGCTCTTCCGGTTCCGAGTCGTAGCGGGCCTTGATCTCCAAGTACGTCTTCTCGTTGATCTCGCCGCGCGCGAGGCGTTCCTCCAGTTTCCGGAGGATGTCCTTCCGCTTCATTGACTCCACCGGAAAGTGGAGGCCACAGCGAAATACATTTCCTTCCGAGCACGGGCCTCGAGCGGGGGTTTCACAATCAAGGCCTCGGTCTTTTGCCGGGCGTTCTTGTATCCGAACATGCCGAGTCGATGGGACCCGGCTTATTTATGCAAGCCTCGCGGATAAAAATGATACCTTCCGCCGGTGTCTCGACATCATCTCCTTCCGGGGAGACGACGTCCGACGCGACGGGGAAGAACGTTGAAGTAGGCCGAAACGACTCGCCGGGCGGGATGCCGGAACCGCTGGAGCTCATCCGTATTGCGGGGTCGGAAACGCGCCGCCAAATCCTTCGGCTGCTCCAGAAAGGGTTCGACCATCCGGAAGACCTCGCGAAGAAACTGAAAATCCGCCGGACCTCCGTGGACAAGCAACTCGTCGAGTTGTTCGCGTGGGGTCTCGTGGACCGTGCCGCAATTTTCCCGCCGAACGGACGGCCTCGGATCGTCTATCAGGTGACGCAACGCGGGAAGGACCTCTTGGACCTCCTCGAACGCGTCGTGAAAGAGTACACGTCGTCGTTCAAGTCCGACTTCGCCCGCGAACTCGAAGCGCTGGAAGCGAAACTCGCGGCCGGCGAGATTGCGGAGGAGATGTACTTCAAACGCCGCAAGGAGCTCGAGGCGCGCTACAGCCTAGCCCTGTGATCGGCGTTCCTTCCGCCGCGCGCGGGCGATCGCTTCCTCGAGGGTGAGTTCCCCTCGGGCCACGGCCCCTGCCAGCTCCGAGGAAATCGTCACGACGCCGCCGCTTCCCAGGCGGGAGCGCCGCTGAATCTCGCGGACCTCCCCCGGCGTCGGGCGAATCTCAAACGGGGGGACGGCCCTTGGACCCGGCGTCCGGGCGATCTCGATCGCCGCGTCAACGTCGGGCTGAGGGCTCCGATGGGTCGTCCCGGCCTCGTCGACGATCTCCACGCGGAGTCGGTCTCGCGAGAGCGCGTTCAGGATCCGGTTCCGGTTCGTAGGGTCGCCGTGGCCGACGCGCACCTTCACCTCCTCCGCGGGGAACGTCCGGACGGCCTGGTGGACGTGGAACGCGACCGCCTCGGGACTCGCGGCGATCCGGGTGTCGATCACCTCTCCGTCCCCGATGATCGCGACCCCGGGCTCACGGCCTGGATCCACGCCGATCCATAGCTCCCGCCAGGCGGTCTTGCCCTTGAGCAGCTGGAGGGCCTTCGCGATCGACGCGTCGATGTCGTCGACCCGGACGACATGCGGGAAGCGGATCTTCGCCGCTTCGGCAGGGGACGTGAGGATCGCCCCGATCGACTCCGGGATGCGGCGGGCGAAGGAGAGGCTGGTGAACGGCAGGTCGCGCGCCTTCAACGCGGCGACGAGGTCGTGGTACAGGCGGAAGTCTTCGGTCAGAATCGCGAGGACCTTGCGCATCGCGCGGGACGAACCGAACCCGGGCGGATAATCCTTCTGCGAATCGGCCGTTTTCACAAATGATTCACATCTGTGATTATTGAGTCGGAACCGATTCATATCCATCTCCCGCATCGTGTCGGGAGGAGATTCATATTCTGCAGGAACAGGTCGCTCCGGAACTCGATGCGAAGGGCTTGCTTCTCCGTGACGCGCTGGCGATCGTGACCGTCGTGGGTGCCCTCGTCGCGTTCTACGGGATGATCAAACTCGTCTCGTACCTGGCGGGAATCCCCTCGCCCTAAGGCCTCCGGAACCGGTCGAAGGCGCCCCGCGCGCCCCCATCCTCCCCTCGATTCCGGCCCAACTGCTCGAGCAACCGCCGCTCGTCGGCGGTCGGGCGGGTCGGCGTGACCACGACCACGCGCACGAGTTCGTCGCCCCGGCCGCGCCCCGGGAACCGCGGGAGACCCTTCCCCCGCAGCCGGAGCACGGTGTGGCTCTGGATGCCCGCCGGCACCTGCAGGCGACTCCTTCCGTCGAGCGTCGGGACCTCGACCTCCGTGCCGAGCGCGGCCTGGGAGAACGAGATCGGTAGGTCGATGAGCACGTCGTCGCCGTCCCGGGCGAACCGCCCGTGGGGGGCGACCCGGATGATGACGTACAGGTCTCCCGGGGGAGCGCCCGCGTCCCCCGCGAGGCCCCGTCCGGGCACCCGCAGCCGGACCCCGCCCGGGACGCCGGGTGGGATGTCGACCGCGATCGTCCGGTCCTCCTCGAGGCGGCCGTCTCCGTGGCACCGGGGGCACGGGGCCTCCGGCCACTGCCCGCGGCCGTTGCACTTCGGGCACGGGGTGATCGTGATGAATTGGCTGTGACCGCGCCGCTGGGCGCTGCTCACCTGGCCCCGACCTCCGCAGGTCGGGCACGTCACGAGCCGCTCCCCTTCCGCCCCCGTCCCCCGACATGCGGGGCACGTCATCGGATACCGGACCGTGATCTCCTTGCGGCCGCCGCGGGCGACGTCCTCGAGGGTGAGCTCGACCTCGACGTGGGTGTCCGCGCCCGCCTGGGGACCGCGGCGGCGGCCGACGACGCCCCCGCCGAAGAACTGCTCGAACAGGGAGCCCCCCAACCCGCCGGACCGTCCGAAGACCGACTCGAAGAAGTCCCGGCCGAAGATGTCCTCGACGTCCGACGCGTGAGTGAATCGGGACCAGTCAAAGCCCTGGCCGCCCCACACCTGCTGCTTCAGGC
>DASPXQ010000228.1:0-2229 GCA_035637195.1 Thermoplasmata archaeon
GAAGACCCCGACGACCCCGGTCACAATCTCCAGCACGCCCAGGGCTACGCCACTGATTACGAAGACGGTCGTCCACGGCTCGGACGAGACGATCGACACATGGTCCGGACCTGCGACGAGGAAATGGTTGTAGACACCGTACGCGAATGAAGCGCCCATGAAGACCGCCGCGAGAACCGCTCCGAACGCACGGTGGAATCGAAGGAGCCCAACTGCCCCCACCGGCCCGACCACGATGACGGCGACGATGAACGCAAGATCGACCCCTGCAGGGAGGATTTGGAGCTCGGCGTGCGCCGCGGCGTGGACGATGGTCACCGCCAGATTGAGCGCCACGAGCCCCACCAGAACTCGAGCGAGGCGTTCCAAACGAATCAGACCTTCCGTCGTGGGAAGCCTTTGGCCCGCCAAGATGCCACGACCTCTTCAAGGCCCTGCTCGTAGGTCGTATACTGCGGCCGCCATCCGAAGTCCCGTCGGAACCGGGCGTTCGAGGTCACAAAGGACGTGCGGAGAAGCTCGGACGTGTACCGACCCAGCGCGAGGCGCGCGAGCCACGCCGGCATCTGTCTTGGCGCAGGCGCGCCCAAGCGATTCGCGAGGCCGCCGAGGAACTCGGCCAACGCGACGGGTCGGTCGTCGACCACATGCCATACGCCGCTCCGCGGCGCCTCGACGACGGCGACGAACGCACCGGCAACGTCGTCCGCGTGGATGAACGACCAAGTGGGCGACGCCCCGCGAATCATCGCGGGCCTCCCGCGGAGGAGCGCCTCCCCCATAACGCGCGTGTGCCACCCGTCGGCGGCGTAGAATCCGCCACACCGGAGCGTCCCGGCAGCAAAGCCGTGACGCGATCCCGCATCGCGCGCGATCCGCTCGGCCTCCAACGCGGACGCGAGGATCGGGTCAGCAGCGGGGGGAGCATCCTCGTCGAACGGCGACCCGCCGGGATTCCGGACGGCCCACACGATGCTCTCCTGAAGGTACGCCTTCGCGCCTACTCGAGCCGCAGCTTCCGTGAGAGATTTCGTCCCGTCGATTCGGATCCGGTCGTTCTCGGCCCAGTGCTTCCGCGACGTCCGCAGCTTCGTGGGAATCTTCGTCGCGGCGCGAATCACGACGGCCGCCCCTTCGGCGGCCCGCGCGAGCGACTCGATGTCGAAGAGGTCCGCCCGCCGCGGTTCCCCGCCGGCGGCGCGCACAGCCGCCTCACCGACTTCATCGCGGACGAGCCCGACAACGAGGTGACCTCGATCCGTCAGGCGTCGCACGAGCCGGCGTCCCAAGACCCCGGTCGCGCCCGCCACGAAGGCCTTCACAGCCCGGCCCTTCCCGATCCGCCGTTCGCGGAAGCGGCGACGACGGACGTCGCGGTCGTGCCGGCTCGACCGAGGAGGTCCTCGACCGTTGTCGCGAAGAACACGCTCCCGTATGCTCCGAGGAGGCCGCCGACCACGAACAGCAGCGGGAACCAAGCGGGGTTCGAACCGAGGCCGCCCGTCATCGCGAGCACAGGCCCGCCCGCGAAGAGGCCGCCCAGGATCCCGCCCACCATTCCCAGGAGGGGCGTCGTCACGCGACGCGCGCGCTCGGACGGATAGCGCTTCACGATGAAATCGATCAGGACGGCCGGGATCAGGATGAGGGCCAGAGCGAGCGCCAGGGAGGGGGCGTCCGGCGGCGAGCCCATCAGCCCGTCAACCAAGGTCACGTCGATCGTGACGACGGCAAGAGTCGCGGTCGCGCCACCCCACCACGGGACGAGGCGCGCGGCGGACAGCGCGACGAATGGGAGCAACGTCGCGAACAACACTCCGACGATGCTCCGCTGCCACAGCTCCGTGAGGAACGGCGGCTTCGTAAACCCCGGATACGTGAAGACCCAGCTGAAGCCCCAAAGCGCGTAGAAGAGGGCGACGAACGCGGCGGGCATCGCGGCGTACAGCAGCCGCCGGACACGCGGGACTGCGGTCGTCCAGAACGCGGGCGTCCGCGCGAGCACCACGAGGCCCGACACGAAGCCGAGGCCGGAGACGACCATCCCGCCAATCAACAGGACGTGCGACAGGCTTAGGGCGTCGTCCACGCCGAACGTCGCGTGCCACCACGTGTCGAATCCGCCCGCCACGAGCTGCATCGCGAGCCCGATCGACGCGACGCGGATTCCGACTCGCAAGGGCCGAGGCGGCACGGGTCCGAGGATCTGCAGGACATGCGCGCCGAATG
>DASPXQ010000229.1:0-11157 GCA_035637195.1 Thermoplasmata archaeon
TCCGTCTTCTGGGCGGGGCGCCTTCTGGCCCGCGGAACGCCATGTCCGCAGCTATTGACAAACGCCGCCAAGCCCCCATCTGTCTGACGCGCGATCGAGCGTTTCAGAATTGAGACCGTTGACAAATTTCTCTTATACGGCGGGCTGAAATCGCCCAGGTCACAATGGACCGGGAACGCATGAAGTACCTGTTCAAGGAGGTCCTCGGCGTCGACGTCGACGAGGTCGTGAGGAAGGTCGTCGCGACGATCGCAGTCGAGCGCGCGAAGCAAGCGCAGAAGAACACGCAGGACTGGAAGCGATACATGGAAGCGGAAGGCGGGATCGTCATCCTCCCTTCGAACGTCACTCAGTTGGGGCGGAAGGAACCGGGGAAGTGAGCCGGCCGCAGGCGCGGCAGGCGTCGGAGCTCGCGATCCGCGTGCGGTCGGATATCCTTTAAATTGGTCCTATGAATATGGGGCCCGATGTCGGGATTCGCCGGGAGGGACATCTTGTCCATCCGCGACCTCTCGCGGGCGGACATCCAGCTCGTCCTGCGCACCGCGCGCAAGATGGTGCCGATCGCCACCGGGGAGAAACGGTCGCGGTCCCTCGACGGCAAGATCCTCTCGACCCTGTTCTATGAGCCCTCCACCCGCACGCGGCTCTCGTTCGAGAGTGCGATGGCCCGCCTCGGCGGCCGCGTCGTCGGGTTCAGCGGCGCCGAGGGAACGTCGGTCCAGAAGGGCGAGACCCTCGCTGACACGATCCGGATGGTCGAGGCGTACAGCGACGCGATCGTCCTCCGCCACCCGCACGAGGGCGCGGCGCGCCTCGCGGCCGAGTTCACGGACAAACCGGTGATCAACGCGGGCGACGGCGCGGGTCAACATCCGACCCAGACGCTCCTGGACCTGTACACGATCTGGGACGAGAAAGGCGCGTTCGAGGGCCAGAGCGTCGCCCTCGTCGGCGACCTGAAGTACGGCCGCACGGTCCATTCGCTCACCTACGCCCTCGCCGAGCTCGGCTCGCAGCTGATCTTCGTGAGCCCGCCGACGCTTGAGATGCCGCGGGAGATCCTCGAGCACGTGAAATCGGAAGGCCTGTCGTTCCGGGTCGCGCACCGACTCGAGGACGTGATCCGCGAAGTCGACGTGCTGTACGTCACCCGAATCCAGAAGGAGCGGTTCCCCGATCCACAGGAGTACGAGGAGGTCGCAGGATCGTACCGCATCGACGCGGGCATGCTCCGTGACGCCAAACGCGATCTCATCATCCTGCATCCGCTCCCGCGGACTACCGAGATTGACCCGGAAGTCGATCGGACGAAGCACGCGGTGTACTTCAAGCAAGCCTTCAACGGCGTGCCCGTCCGGATGGCCCTCCTTGACCTCATCCTCGGAGGCGGTGAGTGAGGGAGCTCCGCGTCACCCCGATCAAGAATGGGACCGTGATCGATCACATCCCCGCGGGGAGGGCCCTGAAGGTCCTGAAGATCCTCGGGATCGGCGATGCCGTCACGTCGACCGTGACCGTGGCGATGCACGTGCCGAGCCAAGCGATGGGGTGGAAGGACATCGTGAAGGTCGAGGACCGTGAGCTCGGACCCCGAGAGATCGACAAGATCGCTCTCATCGCGCCGTCCGCCACCGTGAATGTGATCCGCAACTACAACGTGGCCGAGAAGCGGCGCGTCACGCTCCCCGATCGCGCCGTCGGCATCTTGCGATGCGCGAACCCGAACTGCATCTCGAATGTCCGAGAGCCGGTGGAATCGGAGTTCGTCGTCCGGTCGAAGAGCCCGCTCCGGGTCGTGTGCAAGTATTGCGATCGCGAGCTCGAGGACATCGTCGCCCACATACTCTGAGGCGGTTCGTCTTCAGGTCGCCCACGCCTCGCTCCCAACGATCGATCCCGAGGCGGACCAGATCAGGTAGAAGATGAAGGAGTGACCGGCGGGCAGCGGAAATCCGTTGCCCCCGACGTCGAATCCATCGCCAGGGCTGACCGTCCCATCTCCGCCGACGTCCGACCAGGTGACGCGTACGGTCATGGAACCGACGACGATTGCTGTCGCGCTCCCGCTCGCCGCCAACGGACGGCTCGTCCCTACCGTTGAATCGACGATCAGGTTCACGGCGTACGCCGACCGCGACCAGCGTTCGCTCGCCGTCGCGACGGCGAAGCTCACGTTTCCGTTCGTCATCTGAACATTCGTAAAGGCGACGGCCGGCCTCGGCGGAGACTCATGGATGTTCCCAAACAGCGAGACGACCGCGAAGACAACGAGCGCCAGGAGCGCAACCGCCACGATGACGAGGACCAGGATCGTTCGGACCAGGGTATCTTGCGACTGCGGCGGCGGAACCGGGTAGAGAACCGGAGGGCCGTACGGCCCGAACGGTGGCGGGGGATACGGCGGGGAAGTCGGAGGTTGCGCCACGTCTCGGCCATGGACCTCCGAGTCAAAAAGAGGTCCGCTCCGGCCCGAACCGGGACGACCGAAGATTTTAAGTGGGTCGCTTCGGATACACGCCGCCAGAAGGGATGGTGAGTCTCTGCTCGAAGAGATCTCCGAAATCATTGGGCTCCAGGTCTACACGCACAACGGCGTGTTCCTCGGGAACGTGAACAACCTCGTTGTCGACGTGGACAACGGTGCGGTCGACGGAATTTTCATCGGGGAGACGAACCCGCTGCTCGTCGAGGGCAGTCGCGCGGTGAGCGTGCCGTTCCGGTGGGTCCAGAGCGTCGGGGACATCGTCGTGCTGCGGTATTTCCCGAAGCGCGTCTCGCTCCGGAAGGGAGCCGCCCCGGCGATTCCGGCGGTGGCCAAGTAGCGAGCCCGCGACGATATTCTTATTCGGCGGGCTTCACTAGCCGGCCGCGTGGCCCGCGCGAAGCCCTCCAACCGGATTTCTGCGGACGCGCGGTTCGAGGTCCTCGAAATTCGCCGACTCCGAGGGCACGAGCAGATTCGACCCACCCTCCTCGAACAGCTCACGGAGCAAATCAAAGAGGACGGATACATCAAGCGGCCGATCCTCGTGGCGGACCGGCATTTCGTGATCCTGGACGGGCACCACCGCGTCGAGGCGTTGCGCGCGCTCGGTTGCAGTCGCATCCCCGCCTACGTCGTCGATTATTTCTCACGGATCGTAAACCTGGGCACGTGGCCTGATGCCGTGGTCGCTACGGTGACGAAGGACGAGGTCATCCAACGTGGGCTGAAAGACGACCGCTTCCCGCCGAAGACGACACGCCACATGGTGACGCTCAAGCTCGACGACCGCCCGACGGACCTCGAGGATCTGATGTGATCACGGTCCGACCGGCGGCGGCGAGGTCCCGGGCGGCGGAACGGTGCGCCGCGAGCGGCCTTGCCGAACGATAAAGACGACCAGGACTGCCGCCACGACGACGGCTGCCGCCAAAACGACGAGGACGATGATCGCCCAGTCCGATGTCGTGAGGCCCAGGAATCGCGCGGGCTCGAGCGCCTGGTACCGGTAGGATACGAGTTCCGTGGTCGCGATCGGCTCCGTCCCGGTGCCGTTGTACATCTCCGTGCGGACGTTGTTCCCTGCGGCGGGAGCGAAGAACTGCTGATCGTACGTGCCTCCCGGGAAGGCTTGGCGGATCCGGAAAGCGTCGAAGTGTCCTGCGGGCGTCTCGAGGACGGCCGGGGCCTCGAGCGTGTACGTCACGTTCGTCCACGCGAGCCCCGCGGAGTGGATTGGAGGCGTCGGGATTCCGATCGAGATGCCGAAGTCCTCTGTGAAATTCAGCTGGGTGCGGACCACGCCCGTCGCTCCGACCGAAAGGGGGAAACGCCACGGATCGTCGAGGAGGCGGTAGGCGCTCGTGTTCTGGACCCGTAGGTGGAACGGGAGAGATGTGTAGAGCGTCCCATTCGCCTCCAAGTCGAGGACGCTCGCAATCGTCTTCATCCCCTGACTCTCGATTGTTTCCTCGGCCGTCAGGACCCAACTGCCGTAGGCCGGTGCGGAGACGAAGTCGCTCGTGAGATTCCCCGCGGCGATCCCTGAACCGCTCACGTCGACACGGTACGCATCGTACGCCGTCCCTTCGACGCTGAACGTTCCGTGGTCCCTCACCGTGAGCTTCACCTGCCCATCGAGGAAGAAATCGGCCGCGAGTGTGGTGTTCGTGTGGTAGGTCCAGGTGTCTCCCGGAGTCAGAAGGGGCGCGTTGACGGTCGCGTCCGGCGCGGCGACCGGAGCGAGCGAAAGGAGGAATAGGAGCGCGCCCGCGAGCGCCGCGAGGGACCGCACGCTCGCTCATTCGGCTCGATTCGATTAAGGTTATTGGTTCAGCGCCCGGATTCGAGGGTCCGACCCTTCGAGCCGGGGCGGATCCGGAGGCGCCCGCCGAACTCGCGGTGGAGGGCCGCTCCCTCGAGGAGTCGATCGAGGAACACGGCGAGGGCGGCGATTTCCGAGTGCGGCTGGTTCCCCACCGCCACGTTGAGGTCGACGAGGTCGTACACGTCTCGGGGGACCTTCTCCGCTCCCACGACCACGAGGAGATCCTCCTTCGGGATCCGAGGCAAGCACTCGTCCAACTCCGTCCCGTACATCGTGAGCTGGACCTTCGTCCCCACCCACTCCCGCAGGATCCGTCGCCAGGGGACGCCGGTCTCGACGCGGAACGAACCGCCGAATCGCCGCACCACGTCCCGCACGGTTCGCTCGAGCCCCGGGTCCTTCGTCGACACGAGGACCGCGTCTGCCCCGAACGCACGCGCGGTCAACGCGACGTGGGTCGTGACGCGTTTGTCCCGGGCCGGCCGGTGGCCCAGGCGGAGGACCGTGATCACTTCATTCCTCGAATCGCATGATGCGGTGGCCTCGGAAATCGAGGCGGGGCGAGCGCTTCACCAGCGCCTTCAATTTCGTCTGCGTCACCTTCAGTTTGTCGGCCACGTCACCGGAGAATTTGCCCTCCGGGCCGACCATGTCGAAGATCAGGGCCTCGATCGCCGCGTACGCGTCTTCGGGCATCATCGCCGCGTGCAAGACGTCTGAGATCTCCTGGATCGGCGCGGTCGCGTTGATGTGGAACGACGAGTAGAATGCGTGGTACGCTTTCTCGGGCGACGCAGACGGTCCGGTCTGCCACTTCGTCTCGACGAGCTTCATCTTCTCGAAGAACCGCAGAGCATCCCCTCCCGAACGGCCGAACTTCTCCTCGATCTCGCGCGCGCTCTTCCACCCGGCGGAGACCTCTTTGAACACCTCGCTCTTCACGTCGCTGTCGACCGCGCGGAGGATGGGAACGAGCTCCGCGACCTCGCTCACGACCTTGATGCGATTCAAAAGGACCGACGCGCGATATCTGGATGGTGCGTTATAAGTTTTATTTCGAGTGTTGAAAGAATTTAGGTGCGACAGAGAAATCAGCGGAACCACCATCATTTCCGCTCGATTGTCCCCGCCGATGCCATTCCGTGTGCGTGACAGGCCGCGATCGCTCCTCGGAACGTTTATGCGAAATGCGGACGTTCGTGAGACGACGTCATGAAAGTGAAAGACCTGCGCCCGGAGAGCAAGGTCGACACGATCGACCTCGTGATCCGAGAGAAAGGGGCGGCCCGGGAGTTCTCGAGCCGGACCGGGTCGACGGGCAAGGTGTGCGACGCGAAGGCGGTCGACGACGAAGGGACCGAGGTGTCGGTCAGCCTTTGGAACGACGAGATCGAGCGGGTGCAGGCGAACGACCGGATCCGCATCACGAACGGGTGGGTGCGGGAGTGGCGGGGCAACATGCAGGTCAGTGCGGGGCGTTACGGGAAGCTCGAAGTTCTACATTGAGGCACCGAATCCCGTCCCGAACCCGGCCAGGAGATAGTAAACGACGAACATCGGGAAGACCTGCATCAACAGGTCATCGTCGATCTGAACGTGTTTCGGACCTTCGACGAGGATCGCGGCCGCCGTCGCGGCCGCCGAAAAGAACAGGGCGTTTTGGATGGCGAACGAGCGCATCAAGAGGACGGTCCCCAGGAACAGCGCGAAATAGGTGGCCGTCGGGATCACGCGGGTCCATCCTTGTCGTCGGCAGAGTCCCGCGAGCGGATCGATCCACGCCATCCCGATGAATACCGGAATTACGATTCGGGGATCGCGGATCACGAAGAGGCCGAACGCAAGGCCGATGGCCCCTTGCGCGTACGCCGAGACCCGCTGGCCTTCGTACGGTCGGAGCCCGAGCAAGGGAATGCCGAGCGCCATGCGCGCAATCTCGATGCACGCCGCAGTCCCGAGGAAGAGAAGGGTGACGGCGGTTCGCGATATGCCGCCCGGGAGAGGTTCCGGGATCAGGTAGTAGGTGAGGAAGATCGGAGAGACGATGTGCACCGCCCGACGAAAGGCGGAGCTTCCGTCCATGGTCCCGACCTCGCGGCACTCTTTCGCCGAACTCCGTGCCGCGCCGCTTCGCCTCAATGTCCTTGGACAACATATACGTTGTCGCGGTGAGGAAGAGGCGAACGGTTTTTGAAGTGCGGATGTGTCCGACCAATTGATGCCGCTCGTGCTCTTCGTCTGCGTCGAGAACACATTCCGAAGCGTCCTGTCCGAGGCGATGTTCAACCGCGTCGCGCCGAGAGGCTGGCGTGCGGAGAGTGCGGGCGTCCAAGCCGCCCCGGGGATTAATCCGATCGTGGTCGATTTGCTTGGGGAGATCGGGATCCCCCTCGGCCCGAAGAGGCCCCGCCTCGTGACGCCCCAGCTCATCGAACGTGCGGCGCGGGTCGTCACGTTTGGTTGCCTCGACCGCTGTCCGATTGGAGCCAAAGAGAAAGCGGAAGACTGGCCGGAGCCGGGCGCGACTGGCAAGTCGATGGACGAACTCCGCGCGATTCGCGACAACCTCCGAGGGCGCGTCGAGGATCTGGCAGAGCGGTTGCCGGTAGCGTGAGGGCCCGGATTCGTCTTGCTGGAGAAAGATTCAAACGAGGCGCGGCCGTCCGGGCCTCGGTGCGACCGATCCTGCTAACGCATTGCGGCGCGGGGTCCGATGCCTCGGTGCAGGATGCCGCGGACGCGGCCGGCGCACGAGGGATGGCGCTCCTGAAGCGCGGTCGCACTGCGCTCGACGCGGTCGTCGAGGCGATCGTCCTCCTCGAGGACGATGCGCGGTTGAATGCGGGAACGGGTTCTCGCATGCGGGTGGACGGCCGCATCCAGATGGACGCTGCGTTGATGAGCGGTGACCTCGAGGCGGGCGCCGTGGCGGCGATCGAAGCCGTCAAGAACCCGATCCGAGTGGCGCGGGATGTGTTCGACACTCCTCATGTCCTGCTCGCAGGCCCGGACGCCATCGCTTTCGCGCGCTCCAAAGGCCACGACCCGTACGACCCCGCGACGCCGGAGTCGCGCCGCCGACTCGAAGAGAGTCTCGCCGCGATTCGGAGCGGCCGGTTGCCGCGCTATGCCCGGAAATGGAAACGGGTCCAGCTCCGCGACACCGTTGGCGCCGTCGCCCGGGACCGCCACGGCCGCTTTGCGGCCGGGAGTTCGACGGGCGGCACGTCCTTCATGCTGCCTGGCCGGGTGGGCGATTCGCCGATCGTCGGAGCGGGCCTGTACGCGGGTCCGAAGGGAGCGGTGTCCGTCACCGGGATCGGCGAAGAGATCATGAAGCGCGTCCTTTCGAAGTTCGTGTACGACCGCATTGCGGCCGGGCTGACACCGCAACACGCCGCGGACCGCGGCCTCGCTCTCTTCCCGAAGGACGTCCCGATCGGCGTCATCGCCCTGGATCGCCGCGGATGGGGAGAGGCGTGCAACCGGTCGATGGCTTGGTTTGTCTCGGAGCGGCGCCGAACGCTTTAAGAACGGCCACGCTATCATGGACCATGCTACGCCTTGTAGCGGAGGTTTTTGGTGACCCGGAGGAGCGCGCTCACGAGCAAGATCGAAGCCGAGGTCAAGCTCCTGCAGCGGCACGTCGCGATGCTCAAGGCGATCATGGAGAACCAGCCGATCGGCATCATCCGCCTCTCGGAGCTCCTGAACTTCCCGCAGCACAAGGTGCGCTATTCCCTTCGCATCCTGGAGCAAGAGGGGCTGATCAAGCCGTCTCCGGAAGGCGCGGTGACGACGGATCGGCTCGAGGAGTTCCTCGACTACCTGAAGGGCGTCCTCGACTCCATGTCGATGACGGTCCAAGAGCTCCGTAAGACGCTCGGCTGAGACGAACGTCTCCCGGGACGACCGGCGGATCTCGCTTCGGCCCTCTCCGCGGCTCTAGACCGCGAATAGTGCCAGGACCCCGCTCACGATTGCGAGGACCGCCAGTTCTCCGCCGACGCCGCCGGGAATGATGAGCGTCAGGACCCCGAGGATTAGGTTGATCCACGCGCCGAGGCGGGTCTTCCCCCAACCGAACAGGAGACTTGTCTTTCCGCGGTAGATGAGATAGCTCCCATAGAGGACGCCGAGTCCGATCGCGATGAAGTGGAGCGAGAAGTTGTTGCCCGCCGTTGCGGCGAGCAGGATCAAGACGGCCGCGACCAGGCCGATGAGCGCCGCGACCATGCCGAGGAGTCGCTTCCCGGACCAAGCCGAGCGAAACATGCCCCGAACCGAGAAGGCTGGGATATCTAAGCCTTCTGTAGCGCATGTCGAACGGAGCCGAAAACGACTTAGTTCCTTCGACGATCGGGCGACTCGCCGGGTCAGTTGTGCCTCCACCATCGTCCGCCGCCGTCGTATGGCCCGGACCCGTGGAACGGGTCGGCTGGACACGCCGCTTGCATCGGTGTGGCCGGAGTTGACCGGCGTGTGTCTCTGTTCGGGTCGGAGGCCAGCCGTCGGGCCTCAATGATTGAGAAACTATTTTGAGGCCGACCTTCATCGCGACGCGAGCCGTCGTAGCTCAGTCTGGTAGAGCCCCCGGCTGTTAACCGGGTGGTCTCCGGTTCGAATCCGGACGACGGCGCTCCCTCTTGACGTCGAGCCGCTATGCCTCTCGGACGGCTTCGATCGACTTCGAGATTTCCTTTGAGAGCTTCTCGCGAGCCGCCGGCTTGGACCACAGGTCGTTGAGATCCGGGCGGGTCTCGCGGCAGATGGTGAGGAGGTCGTCGAGGCTCGTGTGACGGAGGACCTCGATCACGACGTCGCGATAGGAGTGCAATTCGTTACGGTGTCTCTGTATGACCGACGGATAGAGCCAGAGCTCGCACGCCATCCACCGCTCCACGTACCCGCGGGCCAAGGGTCGCACCCGCTTCGCGATTTGTTTCCGGAACGCGTCTTTGGCCAGAGCCAGGAGGAGCGGGCCCTCTTCGTCGTCCCCGTCCATCGGGGGACCGGAGTGGTGCGAAGCCAGATAAACGCGCGGGCGCGAACCCGTCATCGTCGGTTCGCCGATCGCTCCGTCCATCGGCGGCGGAGATTTCGAGATCCGCGGCATGGCGGACCCTCCGCGTTCCTTCGAGGAGTTCCCGTTGGGCGCGGAGCGGTTCGCGCGGAACGCGAGGCCAGATTGTGGTCGCGCGGTTCCTCAGGGCTCGTTCGGCAGATGTGGCCGATTGACCGGTGGCGGCGATGTCGAACCCTCGGACAGGACCGGAGAACGAGTACACATGGAGGTTGTCTTTGAAGTCGCAGCCCGAGTATGGGAGAGGAAGTAAACCGAGGTCACGGCACGCCGCACCGAAGCGACGGACCCGGGTCGGCGGGATCCGGACGGGGGGTCACCAGCTCTGTCAGGAGTTCGATCGTCGCGACGTACCGGCGGTCCTTCCCGTGAGTGTCGAAGATGAAGGGAAAATCATCGATGAACCAGATTCCGTACGACGTCTCCCGGCTCTCTGCATCGAAGACGGTGATCCCGTTCTCGGTCGGCACGAGCTGTTCGAGGACTCGAAGCTCTGCGAGCGCGCGCGACATGTCGAGAACGCGCCCCCGCGTACTAGAGGAGCGCGCGGACGGATGCCCTTAAGTAACGACGCGCGGTTGCGCGGACGAGGGCCCGTAGCTTAGTCTGGTGGAGCGTCTGGCTCATAACCAGATGGTCGTCGGTTCAAAAGGTCCCTCGGGGCACCGCGGGATCGGAAATTCCGGCCGGGCCCATCGTTTTCGTCGCCGCGCGGACGAGCAACTTTTAGTCCCAGCGGCCCTTCAAGCGGCCCCATGGAACATCTCGGCCTCGAGCCCCGGATCCTGGAGGCGGTCCGGGCCCTCGGGATCGAGTCGTTCACGGAACCGCAGGAGAAGGCGATCCCCCGTATCCGGTCCGGGGCGAACGTCCTCCTCGTCGCGCCGACCGGGATCGGGAAGACGGAGGCCGCGCTCCTGCCCGTGCTCGATCATATCGTCCGCGAAGCGCCCGAGCCGACGTCCTGCCTCTACATCACGCCCCTCCGGGCGTTGAACCGGGACATGCTCCGCCGGATGACGTTCTTCGCGGAGCGGCTCGGCGTCCGGGTCGCCGTCCGGCATGGCGATACCTCGCCTCAGGAGCGGGCCGCGATCACCCGCCAACCGCCGGACATCCTCATCACGACGCCCGAGACGTTCCAGATCCTGTTCACGGGACGCCGGCTGAGGGAACATCTCCGTTCGATCCGCTGGGTCGTCGTGGACGAGATCCACGAGCTCGCATCGGACGAGCGGGGGGCCCAGCTCGCGGTCGGGCTGGAGCGGCTGCGCGACCTCGTCGGGCACGAGTTCCAGCGGATCGGGTTGTCGGCGACCGTCGGGAGCCCGGAAGAGGTCGCCGCGTTCCTCGGCGGAGTCGGTCGGGACGTCGAGGTCATCCGCGTTCGAATCCCGAAAGGCCTGCGGATCCGGGTGGAGATGCCGGCACCCTCGAAGGGCGACACGGAGATCTCGGAACGTCTCCGGGTGCAGGTCGGTCAGGCGACGGCGCTCCGCCGCTGCTATGAGCTCATCAAGGAACACGCTTCCACCCTGTTCTTCGTCAACACGCGTGACACGGCGGAGTTCCTCTCCTCGCGGTTGGCGGCGTGGTACCAGGATCCGACGATCGGCGTGCACCACGGCAGCCTCTCGAAGGACGTCCGCGTGCAGATGGAGGACGACTTCAAGGCGGGGACCCTGCGCGCGCTCGTGTGCACCTCCTCTCTCGAGCTCGGGATCGACGTCGGGGGCGCGGATTTCGTGCTCCAGTACAACT
>DASPXQ010000230.1:0-7555 GCA_035637195.1 Thermoplasmata archaeon
TCGTCCGCTACCGCGAGTCGAAGCGCGAGCTCGAGGAGATGCGGCGCGGTCGCGGCGGAGCCGGCGGCGGATCCGACGAAGTCTGAGCGCGAACGGAGGGCTCGGGCCCTCCCCCTTCCTTCTTTTCTTCCGAGGTCGAGCGGACGCCAGGCTCATATAGCGCGGGCCGAATCGCGAGGCGCATGTGCCGCATGCTGGGCGTCGTGAGCCAGGGCCCCGTGTACTACGATCTCTTCGAGGAGTTCGCGGACCTCGCCACGCAGGGCATGTGCCCCCTCGGAGCGCCGGACGAGCGCGGGCACAAGGACGGTTGGGGCCTCGCCTGCTTCCAGGACGGCGCGCTGAAGTTCCACATGCGCGACGCCGGGTCCGCCGCCGACGCCTCGAAGTACTACGGGACCGCGTGGAAGATCGCGAAGCTGAACATCGAACGTGCGCCTGGGAAATCGTTGATCGTGATGGGCCATTTGCGCCGGGCCGGCGCAACCGGACTGGTGGCTCAGAAATACTCCCATCCATTCGTCGAAGACCGCGACGGAGTCACGTGGGCGTTCCAGCACAACGGCTCCCTCGTCAGCACCCCGGTCGATGGAGACAAGATCGATTCTCAAATCCTCTTTCAGATGCTCCTCAACCACCTCGAGGGCCGCGAACATGAAGCCGTAGCAAAGGCGACGCTGACGGCGCGCGCCCTCGCGATCAAGGAGTTCGGCGGCTTCACGGGTCTGAACTTCATGCTCTCAGATGGCCGATCGCTCCACGTCTACCGAGACTTCCAGACGAACGGGCAGTATTACACCCTGTATCTCGACAACTTGGGGGAAATGATCGTCGCCGCCTCGGAGCCAATCCTCGCGATGAAGGCGGAGCCGATTCCGAGGGGCCTCCTTCACACCGTTAGTTCGGACTTAGTCCTTCAGCGGACCGCCGTCAGCTGAGGAGAGTTTCTCGCGAGCATGTCGGCCGCCGCGGAGGAGCACCTGCGTGATGCCGACTGCCCATGGCACGAATCCGTTCACTGAATGCGAAAGTACTGGCGTCACACCGACAAGGCCTGAAGAAATCCAAGCGACATGGCGCCAACCTCTCCGACGCAATTCCCTTCTCATCCGGAAGGGAGAATAGGGATGGAGATAGTCACTCCAGATCCGGATACGCGAAAGCGAAAACACGGCGAACGGGGATGCCGTCTGGATTAGCAAGGTGCCGTCCGGTTTTGTCACTCGCGTGAGTTCGTCAAGGAATCGACCCATCGAGGTCAGCGGGATGTGTTCTGTAACTCCAATTGCGAGCACGGTGTCAAATCGTTCGCTCTTGAATGATAGCGCGATACCGGAGCCGACGACCGCTTCCGAGATGTTTCCGAGCTCGATTCCACGGACAAGCCATCTCTTGTCGATATCTAGGCTAATCGTCGAGTGGGTGAGGACCGAGAATCGGCCGACATTGGATCCGATATCAAGGACCGTACCACGGACCCATTTTCCGATTAGCGGCACCTGGGATTGGTAGAACGGCTTCAGCGTGACGGATTCCCAGCTACCATAATCCGGAACTTTCGAAAGGATCGAAGTCAATATCGTGCCCCGCCTGATATCCGCGCCGAATTACGGAGCGGACGTGTGCTCCTGCATTTGGATAAGCTCCGTCCGCTTCTGTGTCTCGTAGTCCTCCCAGTCCATGCCTCGAAGCTGGAATTGACACGAGGATGGCCGGGCATAGCTCTGAAGGTCATAACTTATCAACTGTATCGGTACCCGCACCAGGTGGGGCCAAATTGGGGATAATCATTATGCGTCGCAGCATAGATGAATACCCATAATGAAGCAGGAATCTATCGCCATCCTCGCATGCCCCCGCTGTCTGGGATCGCTCGACCTCATCGATCCGGGAGGAAGTTCTGCCCCGATGGCAGAACTCGAATGCCGGCGCGAGGGGCTCCGGTTCTCGGTCCTAGACGGCATTCCTCAGCTGGTGACCCCGGAACGGGCGAATGCGATTCGCGCGCTCGCCGCGGAGTACAGCCGGGTCTGGCAAAAGGACGGATGGGGCTGTGCTTCACCGTCCTACCTCCTTAGTCTGCCAAATCGAGACACTACCGGCCGTAAGTCGAGCAAGTGGAGAGTTAAAGCCAGAAGCATGGACGCTCTCTTGAGACTATTCCGCAGGCTGACGCCACGCCGCGCCTTAGATCTCGGTTGCGGCGTGGGATGGTTGTCCTATCAGCTGGCTCAGCGAGGAATTGAGGCGTTTGCCGTCGATGTACTCCAGGACGACGTCCTCGGATTGCGCGCGGCGGAGGCATACATGGACGCAGGAGCTGGCTTCGAACGAGTTTGGGCCGAGCTTGAGCGTCTTCCGTTTCAGGCTGGGATGTTCGATGCCGTCATATGCAATGCATCTCTCCACTACTCTACCTCGCTGGGAATTGCCTTGGCCGAGGTGAGTCGGGTCCTTCGACCCGGCGGTGTTTTCGTGGTCATGAACTCTCCCGTCTACAGCGACTCACGGAGCGCGGAGAGGGCCGAGCGTTCATTTCGGAGCCGACTCTCGGACCTCGGCGCATCAGAAGATCTCGTGTCGAGGTATCACCACTTTGTTCGAAGCAAGTTGGAGGCCGCATTGACCGCAGCAGTCGGAATCCCGCGAGATGAGAGCCTCGACCCTGGGCGCACCTTTCGGCTTGTCCGCTACGTAAAAGGTCGTATCCTTCGGATGGAACTCGCTAGCTTCCCGATAATCTGGGCGCAGAAACGGATGGAGTCGGCATGAGCGCAGACGACTCCCTCGCTGCGTACTACCAACACGTTCGGTCGGCTTATGATCAAATCGCGTCCGAGTACGATGCCACCGTTGGTTTGTATGCGGTCAGCGCTCGTGCGAAGCGCCTTGCCCTAGATGTGATTCGGACCGTGACCCCACGAAATGGGCGTCTCTTGGACGTAGGATGCTACACCGGAGTCGAGGCTCTTGCGCTCGCGGGTGCGGGATATCAGGTCCTCGGGGTGGATCTCGCTCCCGAGATGGTACGTCTTGCGCAATCCAAGGCGAAGCAACGGAGGCTCGACGCTCAGGCTCGATTTGTGACGGCACGCGCGAGCGCCTTGGAGGGGGTGAGCTCGGACCCACTCGTACCGTTCGATACGGTCTACTCGGTGTACGGAACGCTCAACCTCGAACCGCAGATATCGCGTTTCAAGGAAGCGGTTCGACCCTGTCTCAAGGATGGCGGAGCACTTGTATGCGGGTTACTGAATCCGACCGTGCTCTATGAACTTCTGGTCGCGCCCATCCTGCTGCGGTTTCACGGATACCGAAAGCTAGCGAAACGAGCAGTGCCGACTCGCATCGGCCTCGGGAATCAACGTGTCCTCACGTACCTTTACACGCCATCCGAGTTCGCGAAGTTGATGGCTCCGGAATTCTCTGTGGAGGATGCGAGAGGGCTTCACATTCTTTATCCGCCGCCGCGGCGACCTCGTCCCGGAGGGACTTCGGAACGATGGTGGATTGCCCGCGCCTTCGACTCGATGGAAGCGCATCTCGAGCGTCACGCGCCTTTCTCGTCACTCGGATTCTTCAGCCTTCTGGTCTTCCGGAAGAGGTAAGCCGAATGGCAAACTTGCGCGCGGCACGGCGCACGAAGAAAATCGTGGATGCGGCTGACGCGTATGATCTCCTGGCTCCCCGATATCAGGACTTACTCTCCGAGAACGCGGTCATTGCTCATAGCGCACGCGTGTCGTTTGAGCTCGTTTCGCACGCGATGTCAGATGCGGAATTCCTTTTGGAAATCGGTTCGGGAATCGGTCGGGAGACGCTGGAACTCGCGGCACGGGGGAAACGGATCGTTGCTTGCGATCCTTCCAAAGAATCCCTGCGGCTCTTGCAGGACCGCGCGACCCGTCGAGGAATGGGCAGCCGGATAGAGACCCGCCCGATCCCGGCATCGGGTTTGCGTGAAATCCTAAAGGAGTTTGGCCCACGCGCATTCGATGGGTCATTTTCGAGCTTCGCAATTAGCTATGAACCGAGTCTCGGGACAATCCCGGAGGATGTATGGACTCTGCTCCGACCCGGCGCCCCCTTCTTTTGTTCGATTTTCAATCGCTTGTGCCTCACCGAGCTGCTCACTGGTGCTCCTTTTCTCGTGCCTCGCAGAGGATTAGGTCGATTGATGGGCACGGTCAATCTCTCGGTCGATCAACTCGCGGTTCGTGCACGGGCGTATGCGACCCGGGAAGTGCTTGACGCGTTCAGCCCTCGTTTCGAACTCGCCCGCATGTGGGGGGTTCCAGCGATCATCCCGCCCCACTACCTCGATCGACTTCTGACGGCATCTGGAGGCTTACAGACCGCTTGGGAGGGCCTCGATCGCCGTGCGAACTCGAGATGGCCGTTTCGCCTCCTGGGGAGCCATACAGCCTGGCTTTTCGTCGCGAGGCCATAGCCCATCGAACTCGACCCCATCGTCGGCACAACACTTATTCCCGCCGAACATAGTGAGCTCTTGTGGCACGAACAATACCGCGCGGGTTGGATCCCCGACTGGGCCTGCTAGTGATGCTTGTTTTCGCGGTTTCGATTCATCTGCCTATCTTCGGGGATGGGCTGAACCCGGATGCCACGACCTACATGGACCGGACCCACTCCCTCGTGTTTTCCGGAACCATCGAACGCCAAACGCTGGATTACCCCAGACATCCACCCCTGATGTCTCTCATCTTCATCCCGTACGCGCTCGTGCTGGGATTCAACGAATTGGCCGTGCATGCGTTGGAGCTCAGCTTCTTCCTGGCTGATTTGGTCATTTTGTATCTCATTTCTTTGCGCCGGCTCGGGCCTTGGTTTTCTCTTGTCCCGCTCCTCCTTCTGACCCTCGACCCCGTGCTCTATCTGAATATGAGCGAAGGAAGATCCGTATCCGTCTTGATTCTCTTCGTCCTGGTTACCCTCTGGGCCATCTGGAAAGGCCTCGAGAACAGTTCTTGGTTGTGGGTCGCAGGCATAGGTGCCTCGCTGGGTTTCCTCACCGCGGACACGGTGGGCTACCTCTTCGTGGCCGCCGGCTTGGTGGGGTTGTTCTGGCGTTTCCACTATGTGCGGTGGAGGGTTTTCGCGGACCGAGGGTACATTCTGGCTTCGACCATTTTCCTCGGGACGGTTGCCTCCTGGACGGCCTATAACCTCGTTGCGATCGGGTCGCCCTACACCGATCCGCGGGTCGTCGGCTACCTGAATCGCTTGTTTTTCGGGACGCCAAGTTTTGTGATGATCATTCTATCCTCTGGATTAGCGATCTATTTTGGTGCGTACGTGTCCCAGACTGCCCTGCCGTTTCTGTTACTCCGCGATGGCCGGAAGACTGCCATCGGCCTGCCTTCCCGTGCGGTCCGCGATGAACGAATCGGGGGGCTTATGCTCTTCATTCTCGTCACAATCCTGATTTCAGCGGTGATGTCCGCCGCATTCCTCCTCTATGATCCCGTTCGGTCGCTGGGGACTGCGGACACGTACCTCCGCTATGCCGACGTCGTCGCCCCGCTGACCTACTTGGCCATCGGGATGTATACTCGGTCCGTCAGTGGCCGTATTCCCCGAAGACGTTGGATCGCTCCTTTGGTCATCGCGCTCCTTGTCCTGGCACCCCAGTTCGCGGGAAAGGTTAGCCAAGGCCAGGCAAATTCCGCGTATTTCGCGGAAATTTCACAAGCCCTGCGAACGCGCGGGTTCGCGGTGGTGTACTCGGATGTCGCCCCGTTTCTCCAATACAATGTGCCTTCCGTCTCGTTCATCGAGGTCGATGTCGGGACCTCCCAGCAATACGTGAATCTCACGACGAAGGAAGTGCCCGCCAATGCAACGCTTCTCACCCTTCTTCTCGTCCCTCGGACGTATGACAGCCGTCTCGGTGCATTCTACTTGGTCGACCATTTCGACCCTACCGCCAATTCGCCGTTTCTCAATCTACTGTACGGCGCCTGATCCCCGGGCGCCATTGGCCGACACCGGCACCCACTGTGGCAGCGCTCGCACGGGAACGGCCATGGCAAGCCTGGGCAAATGGCCGTTGGACCGGCGGGTGCGCCAAAAAGCTCAAATGTAGGTACGAACCTCCCGCGTGACCCGGTGCGTGGGGGGGGATAATTCGAAGCAGACCTTCGAAGGGTTTTCAGACCTACCTCCGGCAGTCTCGGCTGAACGGGTCGCCAAGAAGGTCACACCATGACCAAGAGACACGGAGCTCGACGGGCCCTCGTCACGGGGGCCGGTGGTTTCATCGGCCACCACCTCGTCAAGCGGTTGAAGGCCGACGGATTTTGGGTCCGGGGCGTGGACCTGAAACGGCCCGAGTTCGAGCCCAGCCCCGCCGACGAGTTCGTGACCGCAGACCTCCGGTCGCTGGACAACTGCACCCACGCCGTCCTCGGCGTCCAAGACGTGTATCAGCTCGCCGCGGACATGGGCGGGATCGGCTACATCGCGAAATTCCACTCCCAGCTGGCCCGGAACAACACCCTCATCAATGCCCATATGCTCGAAGCGTCGCGCCTGGAAGGCATCGAACGGTACCTCTACACGTCCTCGGCCTGCGTCTATCCGAGCTTTCTGCAGGACCGGGAGAACGTCTCGCCGTTGCGCGAGCAGGACGCCATTCCCGCGAACCCGGAGATGGGGTATGGCTGGGAGAAGCTCTTCGCGGAACAGCTGACGGCCTACTACCATCAGGACGACAACCTCGACGTGCGGATCGTGCGCTTTCACAACGTGTACGGGCCCTTGGGCACGTACGAGGGCGGACGCGAGAAAGCCCCCGCGGCGATTTGCCGGAAGGTGGCGGAGGCGGAAGACGGTACGTCGATCGAGGTCTGGGGAGACGGCCGACAGACACGCACCTTTTGTTTCATCGACGACTGCGTCGAAGGCATGCGGCGGATCATGGAGTCAGGGTACAATGATCCGATCAACCTGGGGACCGATGAGGTCGTGACCGCCGATGGGCTCGTGGACTTGGTCTGCTCGATCGCTGGAAAGCATCTGGAGAAAGTCCACAATCTGGACCAACCTCAAGGGGTGCGGGGCCGGAGCTGCGATACGACGCGGTTTCGCGAGCTTCTCGGGTGGGAACCGCGGGTGCCACTCGTGGAAGGGCTCCGCGAGACGTATGCCTGGGTCTGGGCGGAACTCGCGCGGCGGGGACGGGCAAAACCGCCAATGCCTCGAGTCCCCGTCGAGCACTCTCCGTCCTTGCCGGTCGCGCAATCGCTCCTCGGGCCCGAGGCCGGATCGTCGGCGGAAGGGGCTTTGAGGGCTGACCTCCATTTGGGATGGGGCTTTGTCGGGGAGGATCAACCTGAAGACGGACGGGAGAATCCGCCGGATTCCCTCTAGGCGCCGAAGGCTCGGGCGACCTCGACCTGCCCCAAACACCCGAACCGGGAGCGAGGATTGCGGCTGGGATGACCCCGAAGCGACGCCATCGGGAGGTTCCTCATCTGGTGCGGATTTGACGGTCCTCCTGCCGGCGCATAACGAGGCGAATTCAATCGAGCAA
>DASPXQ010000231.1:0-5613 GCA_035637195.1 Thermoplasmata archaeon
CGAGAGCCGATCCATCAGGCCGCGCGTGTCTCGGAGATCGTAGCGGAACGAGTAGACGGTGAGCCAGAGGAACCGCGGTCCGCCGCTCGAAGCGGCGAGGGCCGCGTCCAGCTTCCCGAGGAAGTTGTCCTCCGTCGTCCATAAGTGGGTGGATCGGATCACGGGCGATGCGTTGCCTCCTCCCGCGGCCACCCAGGCGTCGCGGGTGCGCGGTTGATCGTCGTAGTCCAGAGCGATGCCGACCGGATGCACGCCGCCGACGTACGCGGAGAGGGTCTCGTCCGAGTACGGAATCTCCGAGGCCGTGAACGCGTTCAGGAGCCACACGACGTCCAGGTCGGCCGCCGCCATGTAGCGGTCGGTGAGGGCCAGATAGGCCGGGAGGTCGCTCGGGCCCGTGTAGTCCGGATACAGATATCCTGCGCCGCTCGGCGCGGCGATGAACCGGTCGAACGCCGTGGCGGTGTCGTAGTACCAGTCGAGCAGCGGCGGCGCGAGGTCGACCAGGAGCGGGTTGATGCTCCACGTGAGCGGCATCGTCCGGTTCCCGCGCTCCGGCTCGGACCAGAGCTCCCGCATCCGTCCCGAGACGAAGTCCACATTGTCCCCGTCCGGCACTGCGAGGACGACGTACGTCTTGTCCTCGAGGACCGGCGACGGCGCGGACGACGGGACCTGGCGGTGGGTGTCGGTCCGACCGAACGCGGTCAGCACGGAGAGGTTCGGGAGGTCTTGCACCCCGACGAGGAACTTGCCCTCCGCCGACGCCATCTGGACGAACGAGTTCTCTTCCGTCAGCGTCGGGCTGTCGAACCAACCCAGGATCGGGATGCCTCGCGGCGTCGCGCGTAGGACGCGCATCGTCGCGGCGGTCTCGGCCGGCGTCGCGAGCACGCCTTGCGGCTCGTAGAAGACGAACGTCCGCGTCGCGATGAGGTAGTCCCGGATCGCCCAGCGGTCCGGCGGCAGGATCGCGAGGAGGCTCGACGCCGACCTGGGGAGGAGCTCGCGGAGCGCCCGGTCCGTCGCGGCGATGGGCCCGAGCGGAGCCCAGTCGCTCGTCGCATAGTCGAATGTGATCGGGAGGTTGGAGCGGGCCCGCAGCGATTCGGCGAGATCGGGGCCTACGAGGACCGCCCCTTGCTGCGCGGCCTTCATCGTCGCGACGTTCATCGACTCCGGCCGCGCGGGGTCGTACACCGCAATCCCCGCGGCGCTCGGGAGGTAGGAGGAGATCGCAGCGTCGATCGTCATGTTGTCGAACGAAAGACCGTACTTCGACACGAGGAACGAGAGCATCGACGACGCGTTCGCGACCTCGTCGTGCAGGTCGAGGTAGAGGTGCGCCCCGTTTCGGCTGGCGAGTCCCTGGAGGGAGGCGAGGAGGAGGCGCGTCGAAAGGTTCGTGCTCGGTCCCACCGGGATGACGTGCAGATTCGATCCGGCCGGCAGAACCGGGAAGGGGCTCGATGCCGGCGGCCAGCGGGGCTGATCGCCCGTGGCGGGCGGCGCGCCGGGCCACAGGACGTTCGAGGCGACGACGAGGACGAACAGGCCTGCGACGACCGCGCCGGCGATCTGGCCGACAGGACGCCGCCGGTCCGTTTTCAACAACCGAACGCCTCCTAGAACCGCGACGGGATCCCCGCCGGGCTCCGCAACGGACCGGGACCGCTATAGCCTTTCCTTCAAGTGCCTCGGTTCCTGTCCCACGAACCGGCTCAAACACTTTCGCCCTACTCCCACGTGCAACGTCATACGATCCGCGACCTCTTCCGGCTCCGTGGAAGAGCTGTTCGGCATCTCCGTGCCGAGCCCGCGGGATTCGTTCCAGATCCGCGAGATTCACGTCGATTCCGCGCTTCGCAAGGATCCGCTCCCGTGGCTCGACTATTCCTTCAACCCGTACGTCGGGTGTTACCACGGATGCACCTTCTGTTATACGCCGCGACTTCTGCAGACGGATCGCGCGGACTGGGGAACCTCTGTGGCCGTGAAGCGGAACGCGCCAACGGTCCTCGCCCGTGAGGTCAAGAGACTGCCCCGAGGCCTCGTCGCGATCTCGACCGCCACGGATCCGTATCAGTTCGTCGAGGGGAAGTACCGCATCACGCAGCACGCATTGGAAGTCCTGCAACGAGCCGACTGGCCCGTCTCCGTGCTCTCACGGTCTCCGCTCATGATTCGCGACATCGATCTCTTCTCAAGATTCCGCTCGATCGAAGTCGGCATGTCGGTCCCAACGCTCGACGACCGCGCGCGAGCCCTCCTCGAGCCCTGGGCCCCTCCGATCGAAGCGCGGCTGCGGTGTCTCCGGACCCTCTCGGACGCGGGCCTCGCGACATTCGTGAGCTTCTCCCCTGCGTACCCGCCCACCGGGGGTTGGACGGCGGAGACGATCGCGGACACGTTCCAAGAACTCGGCATCCGGAAGGGATTCTCGCGACTCCTCGATCCGCGGTGGGGCGCGCGTGACGCGATGCTCGGGCGTCTAGCGGGGTCGGACCTGGAGGCAGAGCTCACTCGCTTCACGGATCGAGAGACGATGGTCCCGTTCATCGGGGCCGTCGCCCGGGAGTGCCGGGACCGTGGCATCGCGTTCCGTACGCACCAGGAAGGCGCCTCGCGCAGGACGACGAGCGAGTAGGCTGGAAGGCATCGCCGTTCGAATCGCCCCTCCCCGAGTGAGGGATGTCGCGAGAGCGAGTGCCACGAGTTGTCCTCGGCGATGAACTGTCGAGAAATCGATGCCGAGGAGACCGGCCGTCTCATTGGACCCGTCGGGTCGTGCCGACCCGATCCCTCCTAGGGACGCGATCGGCCACTCCTTCGTACGGCCCTGCGGGAGCGGGGCGACGGGAGGACGATTCCGATCACCAAGAGCCCGACGCCGACCGCCGCGACGAGAAGCGCGAGATCCGTCATCACGCCGGGAACCGGGAGAGTCGCGGAACGCAGGAGAAGGTACGTGATGAGCATCAGGGACAGCGTGGCCGCACCGCCTCCGACGAGATCCTTTCGCATCCGCCGCCGTTTGGTCGCATTCGTGGGAGCGGGCTTAACGGTTTGCCGCGAACGCCGCCCCGGCATGCGACGGAGGATATGTGGCCAGAGAAAGACAGTGCTCCCAAGGGGATTTGAACGCATGCCGGGACTTGCTCTGTGCGAGCTGCCACCGTCGGGTACTCGTATGACCGCTTCGCGTACTTCGGAAGACGCTTCATCTCCTTGGCTTGATTGGGGGGTTCATACCGGTCTCGCAGTCACTACCTCACGGGCCGGAAAGGATAATTCGGTCGTCGCGCATTCGGCAACGGGGTGAGAGGGATCGCGACGACGCCGTGTCCGGTGTGCGGTGGACCGCTGGCTTGGAATGCGCAGAATAATCAGTGGTGGTGTGGCAACGAACGGAAGTACTATCCGCCGGGCGGGCCGCCGGCGACGGTGACGACCTCAACGAGTACGCCCTCCGCCCTGGCCGCAATGGCGGCCTCGGCCCAGTCAGTCCCAGCCCTTTGGACACAGAACTTCTACCGAATTCGAAAGAAAGTCCTGGCGCTCGCGGGCCAGTACTGGATCGAGGACCAAGCGCGGAACCAGCTCGCGTACAGCAAGCAGAAGCTGCTCCGCCTCAAGGAAGACATCCGGGTTTACGCGGACGAGACCCTGGCGAAGGAACTGTTCCAAATCCGGCAGACCCAAATCCTCGACATCTGGGGGACGTTCGCGATCGTGGACTCCTCGACGAACGCGATCCTCGGCTACATCCGCCGCAGGGCCCTGGCGTCCTCGTTGGTCGCAGACGAGTGGGAAATGCGTGACCCGTACAACAACCTGGTTGGGGAGATCAAGGAATCCACGGGCCGCGGCCTTGCGCGGAAATACATCCCCGGAGGCGGGCTAATTCCCGAGAAACTCACGATGACCCTCGGCGGGCAGCCGATCGCGACGATCAACCAGCAGTTCAAGATCATCGGCGACATCTGGGAGATCCAGTGTCTGAACGTGCCTTCCACGTTTGACCGGCGCGTCTTCCTCGGGGGCGTGCTCCTGATGGGGATGATCGAGCGCGCGAGGAAGTGACGACAAAGGAAATGCCCAGGACAGGGAGGCGACTCTGATGACGTCGCTCGTGATCCTAGCCTTGGAGTCCCCAGGGTAAGACTAAGTACCCCTCGGGCGTGCGACCGAGGCGAGGGAGAAGCCGATGAAAGCGATCGTCCAAACCGCGTACGGCTCGCCGGATGTATTCGAACTCCGAGAGATCGAGAAGCCGGTGGTCGATGACGACGGCGTGTTGGTACGGGTTCGAGCGGCTTCCGTCAATGCCCTTGACTGGCACCTCATGCGCGGCACACCGTCGATCATCCGCCTGACGACCGGGCTGCGCAGACCCAAGAGCCCTGTCCCGGGCGTCGACGTGGCGGGGAACGTCGAGGCGGTCGGCCGAAACGTGAAGGGCCTTCAACCCGGCGATGAGGTGTTCGGCATGCGCAGCGGCGCCTTTGCCGAATACGTGTGCGGGAAAGAGAGGAACTTTGTGCCGAAACCGGAACGCCTGACGTTCGAGCAGGCCGCGGCGATCCCCGTCGCGGCCGAGACCGCTCTCCAAGGCCTTCGGGACAAAGGACAGATCCAGCCCGGGCAGAAGGTCCTGATCAACGGCGCGTCGGGGGGCGTGGGTACGTTCGCGGTGCAGGTCGCCAAGTCGTTCGGGGCGGACGTGACCGGCGTCTGCAGCCCGAGGAACGTGGACATGGTCCGATCGATCGGTGCGGACCGGGTCATCGATTACACGCAGGAGGACTTCACCCGAGACAGGCAGCATTATGACCTGATCTTCGACGTCGCAATGAGTCATCCGTTGTCCGATTGCAGGCGATTGCTCAACCCGAATGGGACGCTTGTGCTGGCCGGTCAATCGAGCCGGGAGAAGCCATCCGTACTTCCCTTCCTGCTAACGCCGGTGGCGTCGCGCTTACTCGGGCGAAAGCAGGTCACGTTCATCGCGAAGCACAGCAACGCGGATCTGCTCGCGGTGAACGAACTCGTTGACGCCGGGAAGGTCACGCCCATCGTTGACCGGCAGTTTCCGTTGAGCCAGGTGCCCGAGGCGATCCGCTACCTCGGAGAGGGGCACCCGCGGGCCAAGATCGTCATTACCGTGTCGTGACGCGGGCGCCGGTGGAAGTTACCGTTTGGGTCCCTCACCGCTCCCGCGCAGGCCGCTGCCTCTCAGCACTCTCAGAAGACCTATTAGGTCAACTCTGTTGAAGGTCTGGAATCGTGGACCACGACACCGACGAACAATTGATGAGGATCCATGTGGCGACTCTCTTCAATTGCGACGCGGACGGACGAATCGTATCCCTGCGTCGACCGTGGAGTCGCCCTGGAGGTGCGCCCCGATTCTTCATGGGACGGACGCGTAACCGCCACGTTTGGCTCTTTCGCCACGACACATCGGCTGACCTGATCCGTGAACTCGAGGTCCTGTGCTCCTCTGAGCCGTCGGCCAAGGACCTGATGCGTCCGCCAAGCATTGCCACCGCGATTCGAGCCGCGCTTCAAGCGCGAGGCCCAATCACTCGGGAGTACAGAGGGCCGGCGTTT
>DASPXQ010000232.1:0-3099 GCA_035637195.1 Thermoplasmata archaeon
GTCGCCCCCTGCCACTCCTGGAAGTCCGCCACGCGCACGGGCGAACCCGCCTTCGCGTTCCACCACTGCGGGGTCGGGAACTTCGTGTACTGGATCGTCTCGCGGATCTCGCCTTCGAACTTGTACGGCGGCGGCAGGAGCTGGCCCACGGCGAGCCCGCCCAGGCTCGCGATCGAGCCGAGCGCGCCGGCGGTCAGGCCGAGCTTGACCCATTCGCGGCGGGTCCATCCTTTCTCCCGTTCCTCTTCCTCCCAGCTCACCGCATCACCTCAGCGGAACGCCCGGTGGAGCACGATCTTCGGGCGTCGAATCTTATGAATCAGCTCGTCGGGCATGAACTCTTTGCGATATACGTCGACGGCGACGCCGAGGAGGAGGAAGACCATGCCCATGAAGATCGCCATGTACGAGTCCGCCTGGGCGTCCTCCGTGCCGCCGAGGACCTGCAGCGCCACGACGACGGTCAGGATGCTGAACCACAACACCCCGACGACGAGGCCGCCGATCGCCAGGGCCGCCATCGAACTCCGGCCGGGCGCGTCGCTCCGGATCAGGTTCGTCACGGGAGACCCTTCCTCACGTGCTCCGAGTGGTCGACGAAGTGCCGGCTCGACGATTTGATCACGTAGTACGTGACGCCGACCCACACGAGCGTGACCGCGATCCCGATGATTCCGATCCAGTAAGCCCGGAGCAGGATCCCTTTCTCTGCGGCGGCGGGTGGGACGCTCGCGAGGACGATCTGCCCCGTCATGCCGGCCCCCCGGTGCGGGAGGCAATAGAACAGGATGCCGTTCGCCCCCGCTTCCGGAGTGAAGCGAGTGCCGTTCGTCAATACGACTTGCGTCATCGACGCGACCGTGAACTCGACCGTCACGTTCACGCCCGGGTCCACGAGGTTGGTGGTGACCTGTGTGGTGCCATTGACGTCGTTCATCGAGAACGTGTGCTGCATCGTGTCGTTGTTGTGGAACGTCACGACGAGGTGGACCGGGACCTGCGGGATCAGGATCTGCGCGGGCGAGAACACCTGGCGCCCGCCGACCGTCTCGCCGAACACGAAGACGTTCAGGGTCGGGGTCGGGACCACCTGCGCCTGAACGGGGGAAAAGGCGACGCCGGCCATGACGGCGACCATCAGAAACGTCGACATGATGAGCGCAAGCGTTCTCATCCTACGACCTTCTGATTCCCGCTCCCTTCTGGAGGCGTTCGACACACGCGAAAGAGGACGTTTCCTATTTATACGTTGTGCAGTTGTCCCGATTCTCTCCCTAGAAATGCGCGAGCGGCGCGCGTTTCACGAGCGCGTGATTCATCCCGAAGTTGCATTCCGATGTAAGTATAAAATTCGGTCGATGAAAATCGACGAGCGCGGATCGCGACGTCGGTACGCCCCCGCCGAGTAGGACGAAAACCTTTAAGGAGAGGCCCAGTTGTCCCCGACGTTCTCGCGTGAAGAAAGAGGAAACTCTCCAGAGAATCAAGGCCGCGGAAGGCCAGATTCGGAGCGCGAAAGAGCGCGCGGCAGCGGAGCGGGAGAGGGTCCTCCGGGACGCGCGGCGAGAGGCGTTCGAGCTCCGCGAGAGCCTGCGGCGCGAGGCCGAGAAGCGGTACGAAGAAATCCTGCGCGAGGCCGATCGCGCGACGGCGCACGAGACGGAGACAATCCTGGCCGCCGGTCGGAAGCGCGCGGCCGAACTCGCGGGACAGGCGAGCGGAAACCTGGATCGCGCGGCCGAGCTGCTCATCCAGAAGTTCAAGGGTGCCGTGAATGCTTAGGCCCGTGCCGATGACCCGGGCCTTGATCGTGGGGCCGCGGGATGAATTGGAAGCAACGATCGAACGCCTGTACGACTTGAAGCTCCTCCACATCGTCGACCACAAAGAAGGGGAGGAGGGCCTCGAGATCGGCAAGCCGCTCCTCAAAGCCTCGGAGGCGTCCGAGATCCTCGTCAAGCTCCGATCCCTCGCATCCGTCCTCCAACTCGAGGAAGCGGAACCCGCCGCCGAGACCGGGCTCACGGGCGACCTGCGCCAGAAGATCCTCTCCTTGGAGTTGAACATCTCCGAGGAGGACGCGTCGAAGAAGAAGATCCAATCGCTCCTCGCGGACCTCGATCGCAAGATCGAGGAGATGACGCCGTTCGCCGAACTCCCGCTCGCCCTTCAGGACTACCGCGGGTACGAACGCGTCGAGGTCTTCGTCGGGAAGGTGCCGCGGGACATCGACGCCCTCGGTACGGTCACGACGGAGTACGAGGCGTTCGCCGCCCCGGGCTTGTTGGCGGTCTTTGTCGTCAAGGCAGCGGCGTCGGCGATGCGGGAGTTCCTCGCCCAACACGGATTCGCGAACCTCCCGATTCCGGAAGGCGAAGGCCGTCCGGGCGACCTCCTGGCCGACCTCCGGGCCGAAAAGGAGCGGTGGGAGGCGCGTTTCAAGGAGATCGAGGAGCGGCTCACGACCCTCCGAGAGCGGTACGCAGGCTTCCTCATTGCCGCGAAGGCCCATCTTGAAACGCAGGTCGAGAAAGCGGAAGCCCCCCTGCGGTTCGCGGTGACGGACCACACGTTCCTCGTGGATGGGTGGGTCCCGACCGCGGTGTTCCCCGAGATGGAGGAGCGCCTGGAACGGGAATCGCACCTCCTGGTCTCCGAGCTCGAGACCGACGAGAGCCACGAGGCACCCGCGGCGGAGCCGCCCGTCGAGCTGCGGAACCCGCGACCGTTCCGACCGTTCGAGATGCTCATCCACATGTTCGGCACCCCCAGTTACCACGAGCTCGATCCGACGCTCGTGTTCTCGCTGGCCTTCCCGGTGATGTTCGGGATCATGGTCGGAGACCTCGGCTACGGGGTCGTCTGGGTCGTCTACGGCCTCTGGCTGCTCCGCCGCTGGAAAGACAAGCCCTGGGGATTCTGGAAGAACCTCACGGTCGCCTTCGTGTGGGGCGGACTCTGGGCGTCTGTCTTCGGAGCGTTCGTCTTTGGCGAGGCGTTCGGCATCCCGTTCCACGCGCCGGACATTGTGGGAATCTCCCGAGCGGAGGCGTTCAACTGGTCCGACGACATCCTGCACGTGAGCATCCCGCTGTTCCC
>DASPXQ010000233.1:0-17035 GCA_035637195.1 Thermoplasmata archaeon
TCCAGTTCATCATCGATGGCGTCTTCGACATCGCTCGGATGCACGGCCTTCCCGTCACGTGACCTCGGGCCCCATGGCCTTTTATCCGGCCCCCGGCATGCGGTCCGCATGGGCGTCGAGGAGAAGGTCCTCGCGCGGATCCGGCCCTCGGCGGAGGAGGAGGCGCGGATCGAACGGGCCGTGAAGGACCTCCTCGAGCGGCTCACCGGCCTCCTGCGTTCCAAGGGCTGGGAGGCGAAGCCGTTCCTCGCGGGATCGGTCGCGAAGGGCACGCATCTCACGGGGACCGAGATCGATCTCTTCGTCGCGTTTCCGCCGGACCTGCCCCGGCCGGAGTTGGAGACACGCGGCCTCGCCCTCGGCAAGATCCTCGAGCGGGGAGAGCACCGGTACGCCGAGCACCCGTACACCCGCGGCTGGCACGCCGGGTTCGAGGTGGAGATCGTCCCGTGCTATCGGATCACGGACGCGACGCAGCGGATGAGCGCGGTCGACCGCACGCCGCTCCACGTCGACTACGTGCTCGGCCGGATCAAGGAAGGCCAAGCGGACGAGATCCGCCTCCTGAAGGCGTGGGCGGAGGGCGTCGGCGTGTACGGGGCGGAGGCGAAAGTCATGGGCTTCAGCGGATATCTGTGCGAACTCCTCGCGCTCAGGTACGGCACGTTCCGCGGCGTGCTGGAGAACAGCCTCGCGTGGCGGAAGGGGGAGCTCATCGAGCTCGATCGCCCGCCGGGCCGGGCCTTCCCGGAGCCGCTCATCGTCGTCGACCCGGTCGACCCGAACCGGAACGTCGCGAGCGCGGTGTCCGTCGAGCAGCTCGCGACGTTCGTGCATGCGGCCCGCGAGTATTTGCGCGCTCCGAGCGAGCGATTCTTCTTCCCCCGACCCGCGAAGGCAATGACGATCCCCAAGCTCCGTTCGCTCGCGAAGATCCGCGGGAGCGGCCTCCTGGCGATCGCGATTCCGGCGCCCGCCGTCACCGAGGACGTCCTCTATCCGCAGCTGCGCAAGGCGCACCGCGCGTTCCTCGACCTGTTCCACCGCAATGAATTTCAGGTGTTCGATTCGCATTTCGACGTCGTGGGCACGAATGCCGTGTTCCTCTTCGAATTCGCCGTCGACACCCTGCCACGCGTCCTCCGGCACGAAGGCCCTCCCGTCTGGGTGAAGAACGCGAAGGACTTCCTGGACAAATGGCGGCGGAGCCCGAAGACCCTCGCGGGGCCGTTCATCCAGGGTGAACGATGGGCGGTCGATGTGAGCCGCGAGGCCGTCACCGCTGGCGGTCTCGCCAAGACCGGTTGGCGGGCGCTGAGTCTCGGAAAAGACCTGGAAAGGGCGGCCAAGCGCTCCCTCCAGATTCACTCGGGGCCGGAGGCCGTGCGGGCCTCGAACGCAGACGCATGGAGCCGGCTGTTCGACAAGCGGTTTCCGTGGGAGCGGTGACGTTCTCAGAGTTCACTGCGGCAGGACTACAAAGCTCGCGGTCGCTTGGCGTCCCACTCGGTCCGTTGCGACGATCGAAAACGTATACGACGACGCGGGGGGATTCAAAGGGAACGTCACGTTATACGAACCGGCGGGATAGTCCTCCGGTCGGTGACGCGCGCACTGGCTCTTTCCCGAGAGAAGAGTCCAGTTCACCTCGAAAGCGGTCAGGGCTGCGGGGGTGACGTAGACGTGCAGCGATGCGAGCCCCGAGTTGTCCGTCGCGCGGAACAGGATGTAAATCGAGCTGTTTGAGCCCATCGGCACGGCCACCTGACCCCCGACGGGTACGAGACAAGGCAGATCGCCGATGTATCCCAGCGTGTACGGGCTCACGGAGATCCCCTGGATCGTCGGGTCCGTGAAGTCCCCGAATGGCGGGTTCAGCAGGATGATCCAGAACGCCAGCCAGCTGAAGAAATACGTGATGCCGTGGCCCGCCCAATCTTTCCGCTTGAAGGCGTCCGTCTTGATGCCGAAGAGCGGGAGGATGAAGTACAGGCCGAACCCGACCGCGATCCCCGCGAAGAACGCTAGGGCGGGCAGGACGGAGAACAGGAGGAACGCGACGATGGCGCCGACGACGGCCCAGAGGATCGTCGCGACAGCCGCGTGTGCGCCCTGAATCTCCCGCCGCATGTACCCGACCTCGTCGAAGTCGGGCGCGACCCAGTCGGTCTCCTCCTCCTTCCGTTTCCGACGGGCCATCGGGCGGTCGGAAGAAAGGGGCCCTTCAAAAACCTTCGCTCAGCGCCCGCCCGCGACCATCGGAGGCATGCGCGCACGAAACGCCTCCATCTCGAGCGAGAACTGACGGATCGTCACGAGCATCGCGCCGACGAGCAGGCCACCTACGTAGCCCGCGATCCCGCCCGTGACGACGCGCGCGGGCCACGTTGACTCGTACGTGTAGGACGGTCCGGAGAAGAGCTGCGTAAACCCGTCGACGGCCATGGGCAGCAGTCCGAGGAACACGATCGCGGCACCGGCCCGCTCGGAGGGGATCCGGGCTAGCCGCCGCCGGATCGACGACGGCATGGCGTTCACCATGACTTCCCCCGTCTTCGTCGACGGCCGGGCGAACATCGCCGCGAGCACGCCGAGGTTCGCGAAGACGTACATCGAGGTCATCCGCTCGTCGATCGGCAGCTGGTTTCCATTCAACGAGAAGGAGCGGTACCACAGCTGATGGCACTGAGCATCGCCGATCGTGTAGACGATTCGCGGGTAGATCCAGAACTTCGCCCAAATGTCCGCGTGGTCGATGACGTTGGCGCCGCCGACTTGGGGCCCAGCGAACGATTCGGGGGGCATGGTGAACGGCGCGAAGAACAACGACAGGGTCCAGACCAGGTTCACGACGAGGAGCGCCAGGAGTGCCTTGCTCCAGGTCAGCCGCGCCCAGAGGCTGGAAGCCATTGAGGTTGGTACGGCCCCCGGCGGATAAAGATTTGCCGAGGGGACGTCACTTCGCGAACTTCGCCGGGGTCCGGTCGAAGCTGGCCTTGCAGCCGGCGGAGCAGAAGTAATACGTCTTGCCCTGATAGACCGACGTCCCTGCCGCCCGATTCGGTGCGACCGTCATCCCGCACACTGGGTCCTTCTCCATGGGGGACCGATTTCGTCGGACCTACGTGAATCTTGCGGCGTCCCGATGGAGGTCATGGGACGCGGATGTCCAACCGCACCGCAAGATACGGCACCGGCCCTGCAGCGCCCCGATAGAGGAGGAATTTCAACGCGTAGTCTCCGGGTTGATCGATGTGGAACGTGTACGGGATTCGTTCCTGACCGCCATCTTGGAGGAGGGACGTCGTCGACAACGTCATCACGCTCGCGACCTCGACCGTCTCGTTTCGCCCGGTCGTCGCGTTGAACACGACGCCGAGCGTCGAGAGCACGACATCGATCGTGTAGTTGACGACTCCGGATTCGTGATTCGCGACGACGATGAGGACGGTCGCATTCTCGCCAACGACAAGTTGCGACGGATATCCCGTGGCCATGCCGGACTCGTTCAACAGGTAGAGCTCGCTGAAGCCCGGAGGGGGGCGGACGTTCAGGGCCGAGTATGCGATCGACGCGCCCGCGATCGCGACGGCGAACACGAGCCCCACGACGAGCGTCTTTTCGACGGCGGACAACCCGGACCAATGAGGAGGCACGACCTCAAGGGAGAGGCGAAGACGACGCCGTGCCGGGAGGGAGCGCCTGCGGATGTACGCGACCCCGCACGCGAATACCGTGAAGAGATCCGTGATCGCGAGGATCGCGCCGATGTGGATTCCCCAGGGGGCGAAGCTCGAGAGCAGACCGATGAGCGCGACGATGGCGATGCTCATGCCGACGCTGAGGGTGATCCGTTGGAGCCAACGGATGTCGTCGGCGGCCGGGAAGAGGACCGCTAGGCTGGCATAGCCCGGCACGAACAGGACGAGGACGACGCCCGCCGCAAATCCCACGAGCCCGCCGATCCCGAGGGCCGCGACGATCGAGAAGAGGAACGCCAAAATCGGGACCAGGAAGAGATCGAGGGGCGTGTCGTGGAATCCGAATCGCATCCTGCCGTCCCATGCGGGAGCCCGTAAAAAGGGTTGTGTCGGAGCCCTCACCCTCCTGAATCTGCGACCCCCAGACGTGGATGCCTGAACGACGGGGGAGGCTAGCGGAAGAGGGCGCCTCGGAGTGCGTTCCATAGGACGATCCGATCCTCCGCCGACATCCCGCGGACGCTGAAGAGTGCCACGAAATAGACGAGGCCGCCGAACAAGACCCCGATCCACAGTGAGAGGCCGGGGACCGCGACGAGGACGAGCGCCATCAGCGTCCCTGCGAAGATCGACTTGGCAAGGGTCCCCGTCGCCCGGAGCGGGGCCACGTACCGCTGAATCGCGGCGGCGCTCAGGATCGCGACGACGATGCACGACGCCAGAAATGCGTACGCGACCCCAACAGGACCGAGGGGCGGAATGAGCAGGGCGCTCAGGACGATCATGATGGCGGCGCCGACGGCGCCGATGTACAGCCGTACGTTCATGTGACCCGTCGCCGCGAGGGCGGGTCCGATGCCCATGACCGCCGTCTCGACCGCGAAACTCAGGATCAGCACGCGGAAGCTCTGCGCGGACTCGAGGAACGCATCACCGTAGAATGTCGTGATGATTGGCGCGGCGTACAGCCAGCCACCGAACGCCATGGGGACGCCTATGACGAGGGACAGCCGTTGAATCTGATTGAGGACGGACGGCAGCCTCTCCCAGGATTGCTCGTGAATCCGGGACATCATCGGCAAGGCCGCGATGCTGACAATGCTGAGGAACGAGAACAGGGCCAGGACCAGGGTGAAGGCGGCGTTGAAGATCCCCGTGGATTCGGGATCGCGCATCACCGTGAGGAGGACGATCCCCGTGGTGTACGTGAACGTCGCGACGACGTTGTTCAATCCGAACGGGATCGCGCTCTTGACGATGTGCTTCGCCTCCCGCGCGTTCACGCGCCGGGTGAACCAGGCGAACTTCCGCCGCGCGGTCACGGCGGACAGGATGAGCATCAGGAAGCTCCCGGCTAGGAAGGCGAGTGAGACCTCCACCAAGCCGAATCCGAGGAACATGACGACGAGCGCGGCGCTCACCGTCACGGATCGTTCGGCGATGGTAATCAAGGCGCCGTACTCGAACTTCTCGAACGCGCGGAACACGGATGAGAACGTGGTCGCGTACGTGGTGACGACGCTCGACACGCCCAAGATCAGCGTGACCATCCTCGCCGTGGGGTCGTCCAGGACCAGTTGCGTGCCGACCCACAGCGCGAGGATCGCGATTGCCGCGAGCAAGAGACGGAGGAGACTTACCAGGGTCAGATATCGACTCGCCCTCGACCGATCCGCCGCAACCTGAATCGACATGACGTCGTCGAGGCCCAGCGAGACCAGGAGTAGGAACCAGCCGGGGAATGCGAATCCGAACACGAACACGCCGTAGACGGCCACGCCGAGCATCCGGGCAAGGACCACCGAGACCAGGAGCGTCAGCACCTGGGCCACCAGCTGCGCGAACGCCGTAGTCGCGAAATTCCGGCCAAACTTCTTGGAGTCGGCTTCCGGTTCGACGGACTCTCCTGCCGGAGCCGAGGGCTTCGCGGGGGGAGTCGCAACGGCTCCCCGGCCTACGGCACCGCGGAACAACTCGTCGGAGGAAGCGGATGAGGCCCGTTCGAATCGGCCCCGCGCCATCCGGCGTCGAATTCGGGGCGCGCAGATAAGGGGTTGTAGTGGAAGTGATTACATCCGGTGCGCCACGAGCCCAACTGGCTTTGTCACCCTTAGGCCTAGTTCTGCCGCTGTAGGCGGCGCATCCAACTTGAGAGCGAGCCAGAGGGACGTGATCGTGACCGCGGTCGTCTTCCTTCGAGCCGAGGCGGCGCCTGGACGGACCGCATTGATCGCCCGACAGAACCGCCGCGCCACGAGGGAGCCAGATCATGCAGCGAGCTGAGGAAGGCATGGCTCCTCCCTTGGATGCGAGAGACGCCGCTCGTACCGCGTCCGTCGCCGGAAGTTCCACGCCGGCCATGGACGTCCTCGTGCTCGATGCGGGAACGAGGCAGTCGCTCGTCACCGTGCGGTCTCTCGGCCGTCGGAACCTCTCGATCGCCGCCATGGAGACGTTCCGCAACGCCCCCGCGTTCTCGTCCCGCTGGTGTCAGGGCCGGTTCGTCTGCCCGGCCGGTTACGCCACAGACACGTACCTACATGACCTAGAAGCGGCCCTGGATCGGACGGAGGCCCCGCTCGTCATCCCGTCGCACGATGGCACGATTGCGCTCCTCCGCCAACACCGGGAACGCCTGGAGCGGCGCGTGAACGTCGCGCTGGCCCACGAGCCTGCGATGACGATCGCGGTGAACAAGGTGCGGACCCTCGCCGTCGCCGAGCAACTCGGAATCGCCGTCCCACGGGGCGTCATCGTTGCGGCTCCGGGCGACATCCCCGACGCGTTGAAGGAACTCGGTCTCCCGGCGGTGATCAAACCCTGCGAATCGTGGGTCGGTACGGATGGACGCGGAGCCCGCGTCGTCCCTCGACTCGTGACGAGCCCGCGGGAAGCGGCCCGGGTCTTCGCCGAGCTCACTCGGTTCGGCGGCGCCACCTTGTTCCAGCAGTTCGTCGGCGGGCGACGCGAGGCCGTGAGCCTGATCTATTCGGACGGCGAGTTCTACGCGCGGTTCGCGCAATGGGCGCAGCGGACGGTCCCGCCGCTCGGCGGGGATTCCGTCCTCCGTCAGAGCATCCCGGTGCCGAAGGACATCGGAGACCAGTCCGAACGACTCGTCCGCGAGATCGACCTCGAAGGCTATTCCGAAATCGAATTCCGTCGGGATCGCGCCGGGACACCCGTGTTGATGGAGATCAATCCACGGCTCTCCGCATCCGTCGAAATCGCGGTCCGGTCGGGCGTCGACTTCCCCTTCCTGCTTTGGCAATGGGCGAGCGGCGTGCCAATCGACCGGGTCGGGCGGTATCGGACGGGCGGCTGGATGCGGCACCTCGGCGGCGACGTCCGCGGGACGATCGAGACGATCCGCCAGCGCGGCCGGCCCGGGATCACGCCTCCGGGTCGCGCGGCGTTCGATTTCTTCGCCGCATTCGTACGGCCGATGGGCTACGACTACTTCCAGTGGCGAGATCCGCGTCCCGCGCTGCGGGCGACCGCCGGGTTCCTTCGCCTCACGCTGAGTCGAGTTCTGAAGAGAGAGGCGTCCTCTCTCGGGAGGGGTTCCCATGGACGTCGAGGGGGAGACGAAGACACCCCGACGGTTCGTGCCCGACGCGCGATATGATGCGGTGGTCGTCGGCGCGGGTCCGTACGGACTCTCGGCCGCCGCCCATCTCCTGGGCCGTGGGCTCCACGTCGCCGTTTTCGGCAAAACCCTCGAGCTTTGGCGCGAGCACATGCCCCGCGGGATGCTCTTGCGATCCCAGTGGTGGGCGACCAACCTCTCCGACCCCGGGCGCCGGTACACGTTCCGGCGATTCTTCCGGGAATCTCGGCGAAAGCCCGGCTACCCGGTCCCGCTCGACACCTTTCTAGAGTATGCCCTCTGGTTCCAGCGCCATGCGGTCCCGGACGTCGACGAGACGTACGTGACGTCGATCGAGCATCGAGACGGGAACTTCCTCCTGACGCTTGCGGACGGGCGTCGGGTCGAGAGTGCCGCGGTCGTGATGGCAATTGGAATCCGGCACTACGCCCATCGGCCGGACGAGTTCCGCGTCCTGCCACCGGGATTCGTAATCCATTCGAGCGAGCTCCGCGACCTCGAGCCGTTCCGGGGCAAACGCGTCGTCGTGATCGGCGGAGGCCAGAGCGCCGTCGAATGCGCGGCCCTCCTGCACGAGGTCGGGGCGACCGTGGACCTCGTACCGCGACGTCCGATCGTGTGGCTCGAGAGAGACCGGATGGGCGAGCGGGGCGTGCTCGAGCAGATTCGGGCGCCCGACAACGGGATCGGTCCGGGCTGGAAGAACTGGGTCCTCGAGCATGTCCCGTTCCTCTTCTACCGTCTCCCCCGGGCTCGGAAGGACCGCGCGTTGGCTTGGTACTCCAGCGCCTGGGCGGCGGACTGGCTGAGGGACCGAATCGCGAACAAGGTCGCGGTCCACGAGGGCCAAACCGCTGTCTCCTTCGCGGTCGAGGACGGGAAAGTCGACATCACGCTCTCCGATGGCGCGAGGATCCGAGCCGACCACATCGTACTCGGGACTGGCTACAAGGTGGATATCGACCGACTCCCGATGATCAGCCCTTCCCTACGAGCCGCGATCAAGGACGAGATGGGAATCCCTCTCCTCGGTTCGTCGTTCGAGTCGACCGTGCCGGGCCTCTACTTCGTCGGCGTTACGTCGTTGCCGATGTTCGGCCCGATGTACCGCTTCGTCCTCGGCTGCCGTTCGATGGCGCCGCGTGTGGCTCGGGCAATCGCGCGAGAGCGACGGAAGCATCGCGGTCGCGCCCTCGCAACCGAACCTGAACTTGAAATCGCGGTTTCTTCGGATCGAAGTCCGGCTGGGCGACGGGCGCATCCGATTCCGTCCGACGGGACGAGCACGGCATCATGGACTCAACGAATCCTCATCGCGCGGAGGCGCTGAAGTGCGGCGACTCCCCCAAGGTACTGCGTCTGTTCGCATCCGAAGCGACGCCGGCTCGGTGGTGAGGCTCGCCTTGTCGTCGGTCGTGGACGAGCAATTCTTCGACGGGATCGCGGACGGCCGAATGAGCGCCCTGCCCGATGGCGTCCGCGGGACATTCGGATCTCGACCCATCCGTATCTTGCTCTATGTGAAGGGGTTCCCCACCACGGAGACGGGGGGGCCCGTAGTCGTGGTGTACAATCTCGTCAAGGAGTGGCTGCGGACCGGGGCCGCGGAGGTCACCCTCATCGTGCAGACGGATAGCGGGGAAGAGGAGGTGCGCGAGGCTTTGGGTCAGCCATCGGACTTGACCGTGATCCGCCTCGGGTACTCGCCGTCGGCCGAGGACGTCCGGGCCCTGCGCCGGGTCCTCCGAGCCTTCCGCGACGCCGACGTGGTCCAGTTCAACGAGTTCCCGATCCGCCTCATGGGTTATGTCATCCTCGCGAAGGCCCGCGGGATCCCGGCGATCTATTCATCGCACGGCCTCGCAACGGAAGAGGCCCCGACGTTCCTGGGACCGGACTATCCGCTTCAACTCGCTTCGCGAGGCGGACAGGTCGAGGTCCGCGCGCCCAGATTCCTCGCTTCGCTCTTCGTTCGGGTCTTCCGATGGGTCGCGCCTCATTGGACCGCCGTCGTCGCGAACAGCCGCACCCACATGGCCCGGGCCGTGGAAGCCGAGAACTTCAACCCCTCACGGATGCGGCTCATCCCAAACGGCGTCGAGGTCTGTGCGCCGGAGCCTCCCACGCCGACGGCCTACAAGGACCCGCCGAGGCTCCTGTTCGTCGGGAAGCTCGAACGAGTCAAGGGTCCGGATCTCTTCCTGTCGGCCCTCGAAATCCTGGATTCCGAAGGAATGCGGTTCGACGTCGGAATCGCGGGAGCCGGATCCCTCGAAGCCGAATTACGAACCGCCGCGGACCGAGTCAAACGGCAGAAAGTGACGTTCTGGGGGTCGGTCGGCCAAGAAGCCGTCCGTTCGCTCTATCAGGGAGCGGACATCGTCGTCGTGCCATCTCGCTACGAGGCGTTCGGCATGGTCGTCCTCGAGGCGATGGCCGCGGGTCGTCCCCTCGTCGCGACGTCCGTCGGCGGCATTCCAGAGATCGTCACTGCTCCCCGCAACGCGATCTTGGTCGCACCGGAAGCGGTTTCGATCGCGGCGGGAATCCGTCGGCTCGCGAGCGACCCCGACCTCGGCCGTCGGATGGCCGTCGCGAACCGGGAGGATGTCGCGGCCTTTTCGTGGTCGCGCATCGCCCCGAGGTACCTCGACCTCTTCCGGGAGCTCGTGCCGGCGACGAAGGCGGGCGACTAGCTCCATCCGGATCCGGATGGCAATGCGAACCGCCGGGATTCAGCCGCCGGCATCCAGGACCGTGTCGAGGAACCGTTGCCAGTTGTTCTGGAAGGCATCCGTGCCGTACCGGGGCAGGATGAACTCGCGAGGGGTGAATTGCTGTCGCGCGGCGACGACCGATCGAATCGCGTCGATGAAGTCCTCATCCGACCGACTCGCCACGACGAGCCCACACTCCCGCGTGTCCTCGGTGAACGGCCATGCGGCCTCGCTCACGACGACGGGCAGGTTGCACGACAAGGCCTCGAGTAGAGCCAGGCCGAATCCCTCGTATCGGGAGGGGAGGAAGAAGAAATCGCTCGCCGCGTACCAGAGCCGGAGGTCTTCGTGGGCGATGCGTCCGAGCGACCAAATGTTTCCGCGGCGGCTCCCCTCGCCCCCCACGACGACGAAGACGACGCCGGGCATCCGCGCCGCAACGCGGACCAAGACATCGTATCCTTTCGCGAATTGCGGGCGGCCCACGAAGAGTCCGATCGGGACGCGTTGCGGGAGGCCCAGGAGCGCCCGCATCGACGCTCGGTTCGCGGGACGAAATGTGCCTGTGTCCACGGCCACGGGAATCAAGTGCGCGTGGAGGCGGTAGAACGCCTCGAGCTCGCGAACCACGCGTTGACTCACGGCAACGACGCGGGTCCCTACGCCCGCCAGCCGATCGAACATCGCGGTAACGTGGCCGGTCGTGAGACGATCCCCGCGTAGGGTGAGCGCTTGGCGGGCGAGGCCGGCCATCGTGAAATGGTATACCTGAATCCGGGGCACGTCCATCCGTCGGAGGGCGAGCGGCCACCCGTAGACGCCGTTGCTCAGGACGAGATCGAACGGTTCATGGCGGTGGCGGCGGAGGAGATCGCGCGTCGCGCGGACCGCCCCGAGCGGCTGCTGCATCCCCAACCGCCGGAAATCGCCAAGCCGCCCTGAGCTCGCAGGGCCTTCGCTTGCGAACGTCTCGATGTCCCGGAAGACCCGGTGCAAGGACTCGTTGAACACCTCGACGCCACCGACGGGCTGGTACGGCCCGTATGGCGTCACGATCGCGACGCGGATGCCCTCGATCATTCGGCTCGACGGCCCGGGACCGCCACCGCTCGGGCGGCGAGTCTCCCGCTTGGCCGACGCCCGGGCATCTCGCCGCCAGCACAAGGGTTCGTATGCCACGGAAGACACCGGGTGTGTTCAGGTTGACCGGGAACGTGTCCGCCCCAGCCGTACGGGGGATATCCTCCTTCCGTGTTCGCGAGCCCAACGGCATGGCCCAGGCCCCAAAGTCCCTCCGAAGGGTGCGGAACTTTCTCCAGGAGGAGTACGACCGCGCGTTCCGACACGACCACTGGAACATCGGCATCGTCGACGCGCCGATCTCCCGTTTCCTTGACCCGGAGCCGGAGCTGGACGTCCGTTGGTTCCCGCCACCGCAATCCGGGAGTTACTATGCCGATCCGTTCGGCGTGGTCCGGGGAGGCGTGACGGAGATCTTCTTCGAAGAGTACGATTTTCGATCGGACAAAGGCGTCATCTCGCACGTGCGCGCGACGCGGGACGGGGGCTTCTCCTCTCCGGAGGTGGAGATCGATCTCCGGGTCCACGCCTCGTATCCCTATCTCATCGAGCGGGAAGGACGCGTGTATTGCATCCCGGAGACCTCGCAAGCCCGAGAGATCGCGCTGTACGAGGCCGCGGACTTCCCGCACCGCTGGTCGAGGACCGCCACCCTCGTTCCGGGGGTCGCCGGTGTCGATCCCACGCTACTCGAATACGATGGGATGCTCTGGCTCTTCGCGACCGACCTCGATGACGGACCGTTTTCGAAACTTCGAATCTGGTACGCGCCGGACCTGCTCGGGCCTTGGAGACCTCATCCGCAGAATCCGGTGAAGACCGACGTCAAGTCCGCGCGGCCCGGTGGGACCCCGTTCCTCGACGGCGGCGAGTTGTATCGCCCGGCGCAAGATTCCTCGTCGACGTATGGCGGCTCGATTGCCGTGAATCGGATCGTGCGGCTGACGACCACGGAATTTCGCGAGGAAACCGTCGCCACGATCGGGCCCTTTCGAGACGGGCCCTGCGCGCATGGGCTCCACACCTTGTCCGCCCTCGGGGATCGAACGTTGGTCGACGGGAAGTGGCTCGCCTTCAACCGATCGGAAATGGCCCGGCACCTTCGCGAATCAATTGAAGTCCGCTGGCCTCGCGTGCTTCTGGGGGCATGAGGACTTGGATGAGCGCGCCGATTCACGCCATCGATTCGGCGCAGATCTCCCTCGCCATCTCACGAAGGGCGGGCACATGGACCGGCCAGTCGAACGCCGACTCGACGAGCGCGCGGCCGGCCGTTCCGAGACGTTGACGGCTTTCCGGGTCCTCGATGAGATTGTAGATCGCGTTGCGAAACTCGATCGGGTCGTCTCGAATTAACAGGTGTTGCCCGTCGCGGACTGGGAGGCCTTCGCAGGCCTTTGTCGTCGCGACGACCGCACGCGATGCCGCGAGATAGGTGAGGATCTTGATGCGAGTCCCGCTCCCGTGGGCGAGCGGGGCGATGCAGATGGCGGCGTCTCGGAGGACCGCGAGGAGGTCCGGGACGTACCCGGTGGCGACGACATTCCGGACGCTCGGCCACGACGGCTGATTCGGCCCTACGAGAAGGAGCCGGACGTTCGGGAGAGCCGGGGCGAGAGACCGATAGACGAACTCGGCCGCTTCGCGGTTCGGGACGTAGTTGAAGTCCCCGATGAACACGACGGTACGAGAGTTGGCCGGATCCGGTAACGCGGGGACCCTTCGGAGGTCCGCGCAATTCGGCAGGACGCGGACTCGCGGCTCGGCTTCCGGGCACGCCGCGACGACGGCCTTTCGGTCCGCGTCCGACGTGACGAGGGTTCGAGCCGCGCGGCGGATCGCCTCGATCTCGTACGCTTTCGCACGCTCCAGCAGCCGCGGCATCATCACGCGACGGATCGCGCGCCGACGGCCGAGCCAGCCCTGGAAAAACGGCGCGTTCTCCATTTCGTAGTCGAGGAGGTTCCAGTACACGTTGTGCTCGTCCAGGACCATCGGCACGCGGGGCCCGTATTGGTGCAGGCCGATCAAATCGAGAGACTCCACGACGACCAGGTCAGGTGACGGAGCGGATTTCCGGGGTGGAAAGTCGCGGCGGTAGTACCCTCGCATGCGACCCATCCGAGTCCGGAGAGAATTGGATAGTGGCATTTCGACGTACTCGACGCCGGGCACTCGATTGCCGTTGAGCCGATCCGTGACGACGACGCGGACGTCGGCGAATTGGGAGAACATGGAGACGATCCCGTGAACCCGCGAACCAAATCCTCCTCGGTCTGGGTCGGCGCTGGGCGTGATTATCTCAACTTTCATGAGGCACCGCCCCTCCGCGGGCGCGACTCGCGGGGTCGACGATCGCCTCGAGGAGGTCCCCGTGCTTCCCCCAGTCGAACTTCTGTTCGACGAGTTCGCGCGCTCGACGGGTCATCGCGACACATGCGTCGGGGTCTGAGAGAGCCTGCGTGATACAGCGGAGGAACTCTTCGTCCGTGGCCGCGACGAACGCATGCTCGCCGTGACGAACCTCGGGGATGCCCTTCGCCGCGAAGTCCGACATGACAATCGGCGTCCCGACCGCCATCGCATCCAGGACCTTCGTCAGTGCGCCGACTCCCCGTTTGACCGGCACGATGCAAAGCGTCGCGTCGCGGATCGAAGCGTAGATGTTGGGGACGAAACCAACAGCCCGCACGAGCGGATCGAACCGCATGGCGGGGATGTCCCGTCCGGCGATATGAATCTCACAGCGAATCCCGAATCGCGCGAGCCCGGGGGCCAATTCGTCGTTCACGAAATCGAGGGCTTCTCGATTCGGAGGGTACCCGAAGCTTCCGAAGAAAAGGAGGACGGCCCGCGCACGAGATCGAGGACTCGTTCCCCCGTTCTCCCCACTCACATTCGCGTCGATCTCGCGGACCTGAACCGACACCGGAATGATGTGGACCTTCGACGGGGCCAATCCCATTTGCGCGTACGCCGCTGCGTCGCGCGCGGAGACCGTGATCAGGGCGTCGACCCGCTTCCCGATGAATCGCTCGAGCCACGTGATCAGCCGCACGGAGGTCCGACCCTTCGCCAGGCTCTCGTAGAGCAGCTTCCCGTTCCCGTGCGAGTCCCAAACGCATCGGATCCCGAGCAACCGGGCGATGAACACTCCCGCAACGGCGTGGTGCACGGTATCGCAGACAATCACGCCCACCCGGTTTCGGCGGGCGAGCCGCAGGCCTCGCCACGCGAGCAGGCCTTTGTCGAGGACGTACAGTACGGCTCGCGGCGCCTTCGGGCGACCCGGGTCGTACATGATCCGATCCCATGGGCTGGGAAGGCCGATGACCTCGTGGCGCTCGCGCAACATCCCGAAGATGATGGGCGTGCGCTCGGACGTCCGATTCCCTTGGGCGTCGGGGATGAAGAGGATGGGGGTTCCCCGATCCGTAGGTGGGACGACCGGGGACGCGGTTGCGTGGACCATGAGAGCCTACCCCGCCGGGATGTAGTAAATCTGGGTCCAGCCGTTGTCGTAGATTTTGGAATAGTTCTGCGCGTCGCTCGAGTACACGGAGTAGAGCTGCGACCCGTACCACTGGCGGTACCAGAGTTCCGTCGTCGGATCGAGCACGGCGTAGACCGGTACGCCCGGATGCCAGTCCCGGAGTCGGGTGGGCCATAGGTTCGTGTACGGAAAGCGCACGATGACCGGACGTGCTCCCGGGTCGAGCCAGATCGGCGTCGGATACTTGCCGTCAAGCACGAGCGTTCCGTTAGGAAGCGAATACACGAAGTTCGTCGCGGCGATGGCTTGTCCCGGCACGAGATTGAACGCCTCCAGGTAGTAGGCCGTCGCGCCGGTCGCGACGCTCGCGCCCACAAGAGCCGCAATGACCATCGCCTTCGCGCCGCGAGGAATCCGCATCCGAGCGAGTCCGGCGAAGCAAAGCGCAGGGACGAACGTTGCAAGGATCAGGATGGACCGGTCGTAGAACTGACCGCTGAACGCGAAGATGTCCGCGAACGCGACGAGGCCCGGACCGATCAACGCGCTGAAGGCCAAGCGGAAGCGGTCTCGCGACGGACGATCGCGGAACAGGTATGCGAGGGACAGGAGGCCGAAGACCCCGTAGATTCCGATGCTCGCGGTCCGAATCCGCGGGGCCACGTAGAGGAGGTCGCTCTGGGTCCGCTGCGTCGCCATGTTCAAGGTCTGCTCGGGGAGTCCGAGGAGTGCGTTCATTCGCGTGACGATCGCGATCTGCGCGACCTGCGACGACCCGACGGCGAGGAAGAACAGCCACGCGAGCCAGACGACCGCGAACGTGATTGCGACGCGTTGCGAGAACTTCCGATCGCGCCGGAAGTCCTCCTTAGGCCCGAAGTCGTGGAACGGAGGGATCAGCGTCACGACGGCGTACACGCCGAGGATTGAGAGGAGGATGATCGCGGACGTCGGATGGGAGGCGACGAGGCCCACGAACAGCGTGGCGGCGACGAACCGCCAGCGCGTCTCGCGAAGGCGGACCTTTGACAGGATAAGCAGAAGGAGGACGAACCCGAGGGATTGCGGCGAGACGTGATACTGCGCCCACACCGCAAAGAGGGCGGTCGGGAACGATGCTTGGCGGGCGATCGTCGGGACGAACGTCGCCCGCAGCAACTCGAAGATCGCGAGGAAGGTGATGCCGCCCGCGACGAACGGGTACCAGCTCGCGAATTCGATCGGGGTCGTGCCTCCCGAGCGAAACAGGGTCAGGAGGACCAGGAAGGCTCCGGGCCAGTTCGCCGAATAGCTCGCGGGATCGGATGGCAGGTGGCCCAGCGCACCGAGGTTCTGCGCCTCGGCGAAATGTCCGTACGCGTCCCAGTACCGAGGAAACGGCTCGAAGAGCGTTGGCGTGCCCGCGAGCGTGGCGAGGAGGACGACGCCCGTGATGGCGATGAGCGCGTCGGACCGCATCCAGACGGAGAGGACCGCCGCGAGGGCGATGAGCGCAAGGCCCGCCCAATACGAGGCGGGCAGCATCTGGTAGAGGCCGAGTTGCGCGGACACCGGGACCTGAGCGACCTGGGCCGTCAGACCGGAGAGCAGGACAATCGCGAGGCCCGCGACCGCGTACCCGAGGACGATCGCGGGATGACACCGGCCGCCGCGAGCTGGCGCGGGTTGCGGCTCAGACGTGGGGATGGGGGGCCCTCCCGGGCTAGCCGGCGACGCCATCGTAGACCTCCAACAGGTGCGTCGCGACGATCGGCAGTGCGAAGTGATCGAGGGCCCGGGCTCGCGCAGCGCATCCATACGCGATCTGCCGCTCGGGATCGCGAAGGAGCGAGAGGACCGCCTCGCCGAACGCCGGGACCGTGCGCTCGCGCACGACGACTCCGGTGACGCCGTCGGATACGATGTCGCGGACCGCGCCGACCTCCGTCGTGACGCACGGCCTGCCGCACGCGCTCGCTTCAATCAGGGTGAAGGGCAAGAGATCGTTTTCGCTCGTGCAGAGGACGATCTCGGAGCGATTGTACAGATCGACCATTTCCTTGCGGGACAGGCGATCGAGGAATCGCACCGCCTCCCGGATCCGGAGCTGGGTCGTGAGCCGCCGGAGCGCCCCGAGTTCCGGACCCGACCCGCGAATCGCGAGTCGGACCTTCGGCTCCCGACGCAGAAGCCATTTCAAGGTGTGAAGCGCAAAGTCCACGCCCTTCGAGCGATGGAGTCGCCCGACCAACAGGAGGACCCGTTCGTCATCGTTCCACTCGATGTCCCGAGACGACGTGGTGTTCCGCGTCGGAGCGTAGGTATCCGTGTTGATCCCGGTCGGGATCCATCGCGTCACCTGTCCGTCCTCGACTCCGAGGGCGTGAAGGAACGACTGCGCCTTCGTCGTGCGGGGAACGAAACCGCGGCCTGCCTTGCGGACCGACCGGCCGAC